>CAMZHY010000173.1 GCA_947307005.1 uncultured Planctomycetaceae bacterium | reverse complement strand
GACGGGAAGCATAGGGTTGCAATATCTTCTTGACGCGGATTACGGTAAAAATGGAGGTGCCCGTGGAGATACGCGACGAACTTTGGACAAGGCTTAAGAAGATCGGCTATTTTAGTATCTTTTAGATGATGATGACACCCGACGAAGACGGGCTTTTTCTCGTAAGATTTGAGCTTTTCGACAAGCCACTCTCTTTGTTCTGGGATTATTGATCCGGCAACCTCGTTTTGTAGATATGAGTCTAGGAGAATGAAGTCTGCGTTTGGCGTCTCAACGATGTTAATATATCGATCTTTAATCGGTTGCGGTTTCTCAAAACGTTCTGGGAAAACGTCGCGAAAGACGGCGATGCGGTCATGGTTGCCCATTGTGGCTTCCCAATGAATTCCTGCGTCTTCAAGCGGTTTAATTAATTCTCGAAAGAGAACGTAGTCTTCGCGCTCGCCGTGATCAAAGGCGACGTCGCCGTAGATCCGAAGGTGTGCAGGTCGAGGATTCATCGCTAAAATTTTAGCGATTCCCTGTTTGAATCGGACGTAATACTGCGAAGTCTCCGGCCCATGCAGATGGGGATCGGAAAAAATAGCGACAATCGTAGGATCGAGTGGAATTGAGTCGTCCGCGAATAATTGTTCGACGTCGCCAAAACGCGCCGTTATCGCGCCGAGGGCGACAATGCGGAAGAAATCGCGTCGTTTCATTGTAGAGTCCTTTTATTATTCTAAGATCGTTCAAATGCGCTAGGAAAAAGGGGATCGTTTTTTTAAGCGATCCCCTCAGTCGTATTACAAACACCGTTAAAAATCAGGCTTCAGCGGTGTTACGTTCCGCCTCAATTCCTTTTAACGACTTTTCAAGGTTCTCGATGATTTCGTCGACTTGCCATTGTTCTTCGAAACCGACGACGTAAACGTCGACAATATCAGCGCGAACAATTTTGTCGATGCATTCTTCTCGATCTTTACGTTCTCGGATAGTGCCCTCGCCGATAAGTTTCATCGCGATGACGCCTTTGCCGTTCGCTTGGGCCGTTTTGCCAGCGGCGACGTTTTCTTCAAACGTGCCTTCCATGCGAGCGCCCGTCGTGTTGATTCGAATATGCAACGCGTCGACCCAAGGATCTACCGCGCCAGATTGAATCGCGCCGAACGAATGACACGAAATTCCATGACCTCGTATGACGCCTTGTTCCTTCAACTTCTCAAGATCTTCCATATAGCGACCAAAGTCTTCCTGCCAGTTGGGCTTCATCATGCAATGAATCTGGACAAGGTCGATATAATCGGTTTTGAGTTCTTCGAGAAAACGTTTAACAACGACGTCGGCTGTCGGTCGTTCCGGTTCGGGAATTCCACCGGGATGGGGCCAGAGTTTCGAAGAAATTTGATAACTGTCGCGCGGTTTGTCTTTGAGCGCTTCGACGACAAGTTGGTGCGTGCCGTAAAGATCCGCGCAGTCGAAGAAACGAACGCCCGAGTCGTAGGCGTAACGAACCAAGTCTTCCGCCTTGTTGCGATCCATTCTGGTGAGGTTCGCAGCGCGCTGATGACCGCTCATGCCCGTCCCGAAACCAACGCGCGACGTCGTAACGGCGTCGGTCAACTTAATTGTAGCGACTGGATCTGTAGAAAAAGGATTTTTCGGAGGAGCGGGGCTTTCTTCTGCTCTAGCAAACGCCCTAGCGGCGGCAACTTCAGCGCCCGCAGTGACGCTTCCCAAACCTGCGAGCGTCGTTTTGATAAATTGTCTTCTTTTAATATCCATAGATCTGTCCTAATTTGCGGAATAACAAAAGATTAATGCTAATAAGAACGCAGAGAGGAAACATAAACGCCGTCTCCGCGTTGCAGGGGTTGGACGTCAGAGTTCAGAATTAGGCGTCGGCGTGAGGAATAGGTTGCGTATACGGGTTGCGGTGCGGTTATACTTCGGATCCTTGCTCAGCGTTTTCCATTCGTCGGAATTGACGAATTTACTCCAACCCTCGCGTCTAGCTTCATCGTCCTTAAAACTGAGCATATACGTGACGTTCGGCGCCATCGAGCCGAAAACCGTTCTCCCGAAGAAAACCGGCGCCATTCCACTGTTGCGGAAGATTTGAAGTTCGGCGTCCTCAAACATCGCTTGCTTAGCGAGATTGCGCTCATAGTTTGGAGAATTGTAAGTGCGCAGTTGCAGCACGCGTCCTTCGTTGGTATTGGGAACTTCGATTTCAGGAACGGACGGGAAACAACGCAACGCAAATATCTCCTCGTCGATAAAGTCGAGATCATCTTCTAGGTTGAATTTCGACGCGGTTTTGGCGCTTATATCTTGATAACTCAGAAGCAAGTCGGGCGAATTTGTTTGTTGAACCGTAAAAACGACGCCGTCGTATTTCTCAGCGTCGTAACCTCTTTCGTTTTTCATCAGTTCGTCGTTGACGGTAAAAACGCCGACCTTGTCAAAACCGATTTCATGACGAAGGGGGATCAGCTCCGCGTCGAATTTCGCAGCAAGCGCGTTGCGTTTTTCTTTATTCTGGGTGAAGAAAAACTCCAATATGATATAATTCTGCACGTTAGGAACCACGTCGTTATTTTCCGTCTGCGGAACGGGACGACGTTCAGGTCTACGTCGACCCGGAACAATAAGATCTGCGTTAGCGACTTGCGCGACTGCGGTTAAGCCAACGACCGCCGCCGCTTTCAAAATATTTCTACGTTCCATTTTACGAATCCTTCGTTAAAGAGGTGAGATGCGACGACCGCCAGCGATTAACTCGGGAATCTTTGGGAGCCGACGAAAAACATAAAGCTAGGTTGGCAATGGTTGGAAAAACCCTGCCGTTTTGCCGTAATTATAAATTATGGTTCGAGGACTTTCAAGCTAATATCGATTCTTCCTAAAGGAGCGCTGACTTGAACGCCTTGAACGCGAGGACGCAACATCTGCAACGATTCTCGGGCGATTGATATTCCCGTCTGAACTTGATCTTCTTTCGATCTGTCGGCTGCGGCGCTCATGCGCTCCATAACTGAGTCGGGAACTATTACCCCGGGAACTTCCTTTCTCATAAAAAGCGCGTTTCGATAACTCACAAAGGGCCAGACTCCCGCGATTACGGGGAGGGGAAAATCTCCATAGTCGTCAAGGAATTCGAGGAGAACATAAGGATCGAAAACAGGTTGAGTTATGGCGAAGAGAGCGCCGGCGTCGACTTTTTTACGAAGTCGCTCAAGTTCGAGTTGACGATTAATCGCAGAGGGATCGAATCCCACGCCGAAAAAGGCGTTTGTCGGCGTTCCGATAGCAAGACCGCCGAGATCGATCCCGCGGTTGAGCCGACGCTGGAGTTGACAGAGACCGATTGAATCGCAGTCAAAGACTCCGGTTGCATTGGGGTACCGCCCTAATTTAGGAGGGTCGCCGGTTATGAAGAGGATATTTGAAATTCCCGACGCGGCGCAGCCGATGAGATCGGCTTGCAAACCAATGAGATTGCGATCACGGCAACAGACGTGGAGGATTGGTTCAATTTGCGCGTCGCTTAATACTTTCTGAGCGGCGACAATCGAGGCGATGCGCGCTGACGCTCGCGGTCCGTCTGGTAGGTTGACGGCGTCGACTCCGGCGTTTTTAAGAGTTTTTGCTTTTTCTATGAAATTCGAGAGATCGTATCCGCAAGGCGGCGTCGTTTCGACGGTCTGAACCCAATTTCCTTCGAAAAGTTTACGGGCAAACTTGCTGCGCGTTTCCGGTTTAGATTCTTCTTGCTCGGCGACGTTGGGCTGAGCGTCGAGAAGGACGATTTTTGAACGACGGCTTTTCGAGGTAGGTCGAATACTCTTGACAATTTCAGCAATTTCGTCAGGAGTTGTTCCGCAACAACCTCCGACCGCCGCGGCGCCTAGAGCGACATACCGTCCCGCATAAGTCGAAAGATACTCGGGGGAACTATAGTACAACAAACGTCCTTCGAAAGGTTGAGGAGAACCTGCGTTTGGCTGGACAATAAGGGGAAGTTTGAGCGTCTTAACGATCTCTTGAACAGCGTCGAGCATTTCAGCGGGGCCAAGGAGACAGTTGAGTCCCCAAGCAACCGGTTGAGACGATCCTTCAAACGCCTTGAAGAGATCGCCATAGAGTTGGGCGCGAGACTCGAGGGTGTTTGGCGCTTGGAAGAGAGAAGGTTGCAAACCGTAGGAAACGACGAATGGAACGTCAATTCCTGCGGTTTTTACCGCATCGATCATGATCTCGGCGGAATCGCGATTTGGTTGCGATTCGAAGAGAATGAAATCAACGCCGGCGTCCGCTAAAACGCCGATTTGTTCCACAAAAACCTTAACGACGCTTTCTCGATTGTGGCTTTTGAGCGCGTTAATCGAGGGGTAACCGACGGAACCAGCAACGTAAACTTTCCTATCTTGAGACGCCTCCGCAACTTCTTTGGCAATCTCCACTCCTGCTCGATTGATCGTTTCAACTTGAGTTTCTAACCCATAAAGTTCGAGCGCAAGACGATTGGCTCCGTAGGTGTTTGTCGTAAGAACGTCGACTCCAGCGTCTCGATAAGATTCCGCTATTTCTTTAATCATCTTGCGGTTACGTAGGTTTAACTCGTCGTAGCATTGATTGGTAAAAACGTTGCGACGGTATATTTCCGTACCGGTGGCGCCGTCGAAGACGAGCGTCGACGTATGAAGAGCTTCTTGAAACGATAGAACCATTTGATTATCTGTTTTCAAAAGGGTTTTTAGTTTGGCGACAAGGAGGTCGAGACTTTGGTTTCGAGCGTGACCTAAATAACATTTTTAAAACGACGGTTGTTGAAAGAACCGCCGCGCCTAGGTAAGATAAGACTGTCGCGGTCGCGTTCATCTTCGCTTCAATTCGTTGATTAGGCGACCCGCGCGCGTTAGCGTTCAGTTTTGAACGTTTCCGGATTGGGACGAGCACGAAAGGAAAGTCTTATGTGGAATGTTTTATACCCGCACTTTCTCGTCGATAGCGTCGTCGAACTGTCGCCTGAGCGATTGAGAACACTGGGAATCGAAAACCTCCTTTTGGACGTTGATTGTACTCTAAAACGTTACGCTCTTCAAGAACCTGAACCGGAGGTTATGGCGTGGTTGAATCTGCTTCGAGGTGAAAACTTTCAGCTTTGTTTGCTTTCAAACGGCGTTGGGGCGAGAATCGGCCAGTTTGCTAGTCGCGTCGACTTGCCTTATATCGCGAAGGCGTGCAAGCCGTTGCCTTGGGGGTGCCGTCGCGCGTTTCTTGAATTTGGTTTCGAACCGTCAAAAACGGCGATTGTAGGCGATCAAATTTTTGCCGACGTCATGGCGGGACGTTTTGCCGGTATTCTCACCTTTCTTGTAACTCCCATTGTTCCTGAAGAAGAACATTGGTTTACGAGAATCAAGCGTCCTTTCGAAAAAATCGTTCTCCGTTCCTTTAGGCGCGCATATCCTAACGGCGTCTGGGAGGAACGTTAGCAAAACATAAAACTCCAAAATTAATGTCGGCGACGTCTCCATCGCCGAGTTATTGTTTCCCTTTTGAAAGAGAAAGAAGAAGATGACACGATTCCTGAATAGTTTGCTATCGGCGGCGATTCTTGGCGTTTCGCTCCTAAGCGGCGCCTCTGTTTATGCAGTCGATGAGGTTAAAACTTCCGGCAATCCAATTGATCCAGAGTGGTACGCCGATCCCGAAGTCGCCTTTTTTGACAATCAATATTGGATCTTTCCCACTAGGTCTTTGAAGTTTGACGATCAAACGTACTTTGATTGTTTTTCTTCGCCGGACCTCGTTAATTGGACGAAGCATGAGAAGATTTTGACCAACAAAGAAATCAAATGGGCGCGACGGGCGATGTGGGCTCCGTCTGTCGTTGAAAAAGACGGCAAGTACTATTTCTTCTTCGGGGCAAACGACGTTCATGAGGGCGAAGTTGGGGGGATTGGCGTCGCCGTCGCCGACCGACCTGAAGGACCGTATCGCGACTATCTCGGCAAGCCGCTTGTTAACGAAATCGTCAACGGCGCGCAGCCGATCGACCAGTTCGTTTTTAAAGACGACGACGGGACGTATTATCTCATCTATGGAGGGTGGCGGCATTGCAATATCGCCAAACTCAAGGACGATTTTACCGGGTTGCTCCCCTTTGAAGACGGTTCCTACTTTCGCGAGATCACCCCTAAAGGGTACGTTGAAGGACCGTTTGTTTTCAAGAAAGACGGAAAGTATTATTTCATGTGGTCGGAAGGCGGTTGGACTGTCTCGAATTATCAGGTCGCCTACGCGATTTCCGATTCTCTCTTTGGTCCCCACGAGAGAATTGGATCGCTGCTAGGAACGGAGCCGGGACTTGCAAAGGGAGCCGGACATCACAGCGTTTTGCGCGCTCCTTCTGGAAAATGGTATATAGTTTACCATCGTCGTCCGATCAACGAGAACGAAGGAAATTACCGCGTGACTTGCGTCGACCGTATGGAGTTCAACGAAGACGGAACAATCAAACCTGTCAAAATGACGGCGGAGGGCGTTGAAGCTGATCCAGCCGTTCCGACCGGACGATAGAACGTTTTACGGGACGCGCGTTTATAAAGTAAGACCGCCCTCCGGCGACCGAGTTGGAGGGCGGTCTTGTTCTTGAACTAAATGAATTCGGCGTTTTAACGGACGTTCCAAGCCTCGAGTTTCCAAAAACCGCCTTCAAGCGTAAAAACGCCGAAAGCTCCCGTTGAAAGTTTTGCGTTGGCAGGACGTTTTTCGCTGGGTGGGAGGAGTCCAAGCGAGAAGCGCGCGATTCCGTTGCTTGTCGTCGCGACAATCGTTTCGGCGGGATATTTCGACGCAATCGCGCGTCCGAAAGAGCGCCAGTCGTCTTCCAGTCGGTTGACGCGGTCCTGCAAAAAACGCCACCCAACAGGCAAAACTCTTTCGGCGTCCCAACGTTTAAGGGCCTCTTTGCCCAGCGTTTCAATTTCTTGAGTAGAGAGGTCGGTCGACGCCGCTTCAAGCGCGCCCAATCTTCTTACAACCTCCGATTCCGGCCGTCCGTCGTCTTCACCATAATCAAGTTCCGTCAGAAAATCGACGATCTGAGGCGGGGCGCCAAGATCAAATTGCGAAGCGATTTCTAAACTAGTTTCAACGGCGCGACGAAGAGGGGCGGCGTAGAAACGAGTTGGATAAAGCTTCATTTCTCGTAATTTAGCGCCAAGTCGTCTTCCTTGTTCATGTCCCTCTTCCGTTAGCGGAAGATTGGTTCGAGAACCGACGCGAAGAATGACGTCGCCCTTGTTGAACGTATTGCCATGTCGGGCGACAATTAGTTTTGTCGTTTGCATTTTCTTTTGATTTCTTATGAATTAACGGTAATAATCGAGCAACTCGCCATTC
>CAMZHY010000172.1 GCA_947307005.1 uncultured Planctomycetaceae bacterium | reverse complement strand
TCTTCTTTGCCGCCGACCCCGCGCTCGACGACGCCCTTCGAAAGAACGCCGCGACTCTCGTATGTCGATTCCCTCGTTTTTTCGCGCGACTTCATGTCGCCCCGTAACCGCAATAAAAAAGGTCTTCCCATTCGGAGAAGACCTTTTGATTTGAACGTTCCTGCGACGACTTATTCAGGCGTCAGACCCAGTCTAACCCGACGTCAAACGTCTTGGCGGAATGGGTGATCGCGCCGACGCTGACGCGCTCGACGCCCGACTCCGCTTTGGCGCGGACCGTTTCGAGGTTGATCCCGCCAGACGCCTCGAGTTCGGACGTCGCGCCGATCGCGTCGCGCATCGCGACCGCTTGACGCATCATTTCGGGCGTCATGTTGTCGAGAAGGACGACGTCGGGATTCTCGGGCAGGACCTGTTCGAGCTGTTCGAGAGAATCGACCTCGATCTCAAGCATCGGAAGCGTTTTGCCCACGCGATTCATCTCGAGAAATTTTCGCGCGCGACGGACCGCTTCGGCGGGCCCGAAATCGGAGATTCCGCCGAACGCCAGATGGTTGTCCTTAATGAGAATCGCGTCGAAAAGGCCCGTTCGATGATTGCAGGCGCCGCCGCAACGAACGGCGTACTTTTCTAATCGCCGCCAGCCGAGCGTCGTCTTGCGCGTGTCGTAAATCCGCGCTTTGGGTCCCGCGATCGCCTCGACGAATCGGCTCGCGAACGTCGCGACCCCGGAGAGCCGCCCGACCAAGTTGAGAAGGAGCCTTTCGGCGGTCAGCATCGAGAGCGTCGGACCGAAGACGTAGCCGAGGACGTCCCCCTTTTCGACCGTCGCGCCGTCCTCGACGACCGTTTCCCAATGCAGATTCGTATCGACCATCTGGATCAGCTCTTCCGCAAAGACCAACCCCGCGACGACGCCATGCTCGCGCGCGACGACGGCGGCGCGTCCCGGCGCGTTTGCCGGAATGAGCGCGCGGCTCGTAATGTCGCCCGCCTTGCCCGAGTCTTCGCGAATCGCGAGTTTAACGAGGTCGCGCAGATCGGCGCGGAGCTCGTCGTCGTAGACCGTCTGATGAAAATCGCGCCGTTCCTGCGCGTCGTTTTTTTCCGTCATTTCCGCGCTCTCCTGAATGATGGCAGGTGAAAAGAAATCGTTTGCGTTTGCAAAAAAACCGTTCTCCCGACAAAGCGAAAGAACGGTTTAAAATCAGTGACCCCAACGGGACTCGAACCCGTATTCCGGCCTTGAAAGGGCCGTGTCCTAACCGACTAAACGATGGGGCCCCGCAAGCGAACTTGCGCGCCGCAAAACGGCAGTGACCCCAACGGGACTCGAACCCGTATTCCGGCCTTGAAAGGGCCGTGTCCTGACCGACTAAACGATGGGGCCTCCGCTGACGTCGCCGTCAACTCGCGAAAATGATACCACGTCTTTCCTTTCTGTCAAGCGACCGCCGCCGATTTCGTAAAACTTGTTTCGCGACGTTCCGCGACGTCGGATCGCCGAGTTTCTCTTTCGTCGGGACTTTAAATTTCCGTCGAATTTCTTACAATAGCGTGGAAGGCGACGGGCGAGCGCGACGGTTGCGCCGCGACGCTCCGCGAGGAGCATTTCCTGCGCCGCGACGGAATAATCCCTTTTTCGGTATGGACAATGAGCGAAACTGAAGAAAGAATCGGACGGTATTCTCAACGTTACGACGTCGTCGTTATTGGTTCGGGGCTCGCCGGCATGACGGCGGCGAACGTTTTGGCGCGGCGCGGTCATAAAGTTCTGCTCCTCGAACGCCACTATAAACTCGGCGGGCTGGCGACATGGTTCTATCGCGAGAAGGGCGAGCATATCTTCGACGTCTCCCTTCACGGCTTTCCCGTGGGCATGATTAAGAGCTGCAAACGGTATTGGAGCAAGGAGATCGCCGACCGTATCGTTCAGCTTCCCCGTGTGAAATTCGACAACCCGCAGTTCACCCTCGAGACGACCTTCGACCGCGACGACTTCACGCGCCTTCTCGTCGAGCGCTTCAACGTCCCGGAAGCGACCGTCTCCGCGTTTTTCGACGAAGCTCGCGAACAGACGCATTACGGCGACGAAAAGCGCACGACGCGCGATCTTTTCAGCAAGTTCTTCCCGAACCGCCCCGACGTCTGGCGACTCCTCATGGAGCCGATCACCTACGCGAACGGCTCGACGCTCGAAGACCCCGCGCTCACCTACGGCATCGTCTTCTCGAACTTCATGTCGAAGGGCGTCTATATCGCGCTCAACTCGCACGCGGAAAAGATAATCGTCGAAGACGGCAAGGTTGTCGGCGTTCGAATCGCCGAGAAACCGTCGACGCTCGTCTCGCCCGAAATCGGCGGCGCCCCGAAGGTCGCGTCTCCGCTCGCCGGTCAGACGATCCAGACGACCGCCGTCCTGTCGAACGGCAACCTGAAAGGGACGATCTTCAATCTCGTCGGGCGCGAATATTTCGACCCGGACTTCGTCGCGGAAGCGGAAGCGGTGCGGTTGAACAACTCGAGCGTTCAGGTCTACATCGCGCTCAAAAAGGGCGAGACGTTCGACGAAGAAACGTGCGGCGACCTGCTCTTCACCTCCGTCGCCGACGAATTCCGAACCGACTGGCTTCTCAGCCGCCATATCACGAGCCGAACTTTCTCCTTCTACTATCCGAAGACGCGTCCGGGAACCGATCGATACTACGTCGTCGCAAGCTCCAACGCGAACTACGAAGACTGGGCGAATCTCACGCCCGAAGCGTACGAGACGAGCAAACGCGACCTGATCGAGACGACGCTCGACGCGCTCGACAAGTACGTCCCCGGAATCCGCGAGAAGGTTGCTTACGTCGAGGCGGCGACGCCGAAGACGTTCCGCGACTACACCGACCACTGGCTCGGCGCGAGCTTCGGCACGAAGTACGAAGGACTCGCCGTGAGCCGCGCGTTAAACTCGAAAATACCGGGGCTTTTCCACGCCGGAAGCGTCGGAATCATCATGTCGGGCTGGCTCGGGGCGGTCAACTACGGCGTCATCGCCTCGAGCGACGTCGACGGGTACCTGACGGGGCTGGCGACTTCTCAATCTTAATTACAACGAAGCGTTATTTCATTTGTTAGAAAAAAACCATGGCTAACGACGAATCCTTTTTTGACTCGCGCGCGGCGATTCTCGCGTCGATTCCTCACCGTCCTCCGTTCCTCTTCATTGATCAGATCGTCGAATGGAACGACGACGGGATTGTCTGCTCCTATCGTTTTAAGCCCAACGAGTATTTCTTTGAGGGGCATTATCCAGGGATGCCGATCGTTCCGGGCGTCATTCTCTGCGAGGCGGCGATGCAGGCGGGCGCGATCTATACGGCGCGCGTCCTGAGCGGCGAAGACGAAGAGAAGAAGACGAAAATCCCTGTCGTCGGACGAATGAACGACGTGAAGTTCAAAAGCCTCGTTCGCCCGGGTCAGCTCATCGAAGAGCATGTCGTCTTCAAGGAAAGCATCGCGGGCGCGTATATCTTCAAGGCGAAGATTCTCTGCGAGGGTAAACTCGCCGTCTCCTTCGATTTTATCGTGACGCTCATCGATAAAATCGAAGAAGATTAGAATCAAAATAGATTCCTCGTTTCTTTCTCCTCATGGCGCCGGCGGATGACCGCTGGCGCCTTGGCGTTTGGCGGCGACCTCGCCGCCGAGGATATTCGCCTCAGTGTACGAACTAACGCATAAGGGCGGACAGGCGCCCGCCGAAGGCGGTTTTATTATGAGCTGCCGCTCATATCTGTATTTCCGCTCACGTTGTTCGCTTACATAACGCATAGCGTCGAGTGTTCGGAGAGCGACCAACGGGAGCGAGGACCGAATCAAGCGCGCGGTGGCGCGAACCCGCCGTCGCGCGGTCGCGACTTGATTTTGGGGGCGGTATAGAGTAAACTAGATTGACGTTCCGTTGGCGCGAATCGGATGACCTTGGAATTGGAGCGTTGAAAGATGAGCGTCCTAGCGTGGAGAACGTAAAATTGGCAAAGAAAAGGTTGTTTAATAGGAAAGGCGCCGCAAGCGGCGGACCGCCGATGAAGCGTCAGATCAAGGCGGTCGTCTTCACGGATTTTTTCGGTCAGCCGAAGAACGCGATTCTATTGTATCGGTTCTTTCACCCGGAGGACGTTTTGGCGACGGAGAAGGACGTCGAGATCATAACGCTCGAAAACGTTTTGACGGACAATCTTCAAAACGATCTAGGAATCCTCGTCGGCGACAGACTGATGATCCTCGTGGAGCATCAGGAGAAGTGGGATTCCAACGTTGCGTTTCGGACGTTTTTCTATTTGGCTCATTCATACAACGAGTACTTCAAAATCCATAATATCGACCTTCATAGCGGCAAAAAGTTCAAGGCGCCGAAGCCGGAGCTCTACGTTTTGTATACGGGCAAAAAGAAGGACGTCCCGAAACGGATAAGTCTGCACGACGAATATTTTCCGGGGACAAAAAAGAATCTCGATCTTGTGATCGACGTCATAACCGACGGGAAACCTGGGGACGTTGTTAGTCAATACGTGGAGTTTGCGCATCTTAGTAAGGAGATATACGACCTTTATCACGATCCAAGAATTGCGGCTCGCGAAATAGTTAGAATTTGTATCGAACGCAATATTTTGAGGGAATACCTACTGTCAAAGGAAAAGGAGGTGGTGGACATGATGATATCGTTATTCGACGCGCAAGAAGTTCAGGAGCGCTTCATCTCCCGTATTAAGAGCGAGACTTGGGAAGAAGCGGAAAAGGCGACGGAAGCTAGGCTGAATAAGGATTTCAGCAAGCGTGAAGCCCAGTTGACCAATTCGTTTAACAAGCGCGAAGCGCAGTTGAAAAAGGCAGCTGAAAAGGCAGCTGAAAAGGCAGCTGAAAAGGCAGCTGAAGAAGCTGCCGAGAAGACGAAATTGGCGGAAGCGAAAACGACGGCGAAAAAGTTGCTTGCGAATACGCAGTTGTCGATCGACGTCATTGCCAGTAGCGTTAGCTTGCCCGTCGCCGAGGTCGAAAAACTCGCCAAGGTCGCGCGTCGGCGACCTCGCCGCTGAGGGGATTCTCAGGGCGCGGACTGATTCTTTACCGCGAAATGGCGAAAACTCTAGGTCCGCGCACGTTGGCGCGGACGTCTAACCCAATAAACTAAGCGCGCTGTGTATTCGGAAAGCGTCCCAACGGGACGCGGGAATACAAACACGAGCGGTAGCTCGTAATAAAACCGCCTTCGGCGGGAGTCGTCAACGAACGCGGTTCTGTAGTTTTCGCCAGTCCGTCCTCAAGCGTAAGTTTCCGCCATAGGGCGAATACCGGGTTCAACGCCTGCGCGCTGGCTTGTAAAGGGCTGATTGACGACTTACAATTAGCTCAAAGGGGAGGTTGGGATTTGGCGCGTCAGGGGACTCCTTGGGCGCGTTGATCTTGGTTTGAAAACGCTAACCAAGGCAGTCCCTTTTTCATACGCCAATTTTTAGTCAGACCTTGTTCAAGTTTTCTTTCAAAAAAACTGGTGAAAGCGCAGAACGATGGATAACCTTTCCGAAAATAAAGTCGTATTAACGGACGAAAAATATAAAGACGTTCGAGGCTTCCTTGCAACTTGGTATATATTTCTTGTTATTAAGTTGGTATTGATAGCGTTAGATATCTTCCTGCTTACTCGCTTGAAATGGTTCTTCTCTGTTTTTTGGGAGGTTTGGGGCGGTGTGGTTTGGGGGATTTTGACGACGACGGTCTCCCGCGCTATATGCGCCGTTCACGAATTTCAAACGACGGCTCAGAATTGCCTTGACAGAGATTTTCTTGGTTTTGACAAAGACGGTCGGCATATTCTGGAGATATTTCCGGGCAAGAGCATGCGACTCGCGCATCGAGAGGTTCGTCGATATCGTCGCCAAAAGAGACTTCAACAAAAAGAGCATAAAGAAAGGGCATAAAGAGAGAAGCAAAACAAGTAAAGAGGCGATAAGGCGAACGAACTTGCCCCCCAACCCTAGACGGAGAGACTGGCGCGACGCGCGACAAACATTTATCTGGAGTAAAGCAATGGGAAAGACAAACGACCTCTCCGAGAATAAAGTCGTCAAGACGGAAGAGGACTACAAAACGTGGCATGGCGAACTCGCAACATATCGTATTGCGCTTGCCGGCGAATTCATTGTGTTGGGAATATTGGCGTTAATGGCGACGTCATTTCACAAAACATGGGACTGGTCGCCTTCTGGAAAAGTCGTTTTCTTAATAGACGCAGGTTGGCTTTTTTGATGTTCATACTGGGTAATTTCACAAGTATGCTTCATGATCTTCACTCATCGACCCGAGATACTATAGACTATAATTTTAACCCCGAATACGCCGCCAAGCGCTATACTGTCCAAGGATACCCCGACTGGCGTCTGGAGGGAATCTTTACGACCAGAGGAATAAGGCTAGCAAAGTTAGAACTGCGGCGTTACCGTCGTTATAAGAAAAACCGAGAAAAAGATCGTAAAGAGAAACAATAAAAACTCGAAGCCGATCGTTCCGACGGACAATCTATCGCGCGTACGAAGCGGTCAAACGAATTTGCGTCCATAAGGGAGCCGCCGCGCCTTGGTTCGATCAACTAGGCGGCGAGTTCAATACTGTTTGAAAAAAACAGGCGCTCTTCTTCTAAAGAACTGGTATTCAAAAGGCGTCGCACACAGAGGTAGCGGCGAATGGATGGAAAGAATTAGGAGCAATTCTTGACCAAAAGGGCGTTCCACGAGCCGCATACTCGATTCTTGGGGACAATGCCGCCGGGCTGGATCAAAACAGCGGACGCTCGCTGGAATACAACGAGATGAATGATTATTGGAGTTTATGGATATTTGAACGGGGTGAAAGAGGATGCGTCTTTCTCAGTTATCCTGAAACGATGGCATGCACGATGTTTTATTATCTTCTGGTCGACGGGTTGCATAAAGCGTCCCGACGATTCGACGAGCCTCGTCCCGCCATGAATCGAATGACCCGTTTTTTTCGCCGTTCGTCAGATTCGGCGATCAGAAACCTCGATGAATTGGAAACAAGACTGATCAAGGCGGGCGTGCGAGGCTGGTGCGCGCTTCCGGGCGATCCTCCGCGCGAAGGTTGGGCGTTGGAATACAATCAGCGTGAAAAAACTTGGGATTTTTTCTATTTTGAACGTGGAATAAAATATTTGGAACACTCGTTTTACTGGGAGTCTACCGCTTGCGAGGAATTGTATAGCATTGCGATCAGATTGAGCGGCGTTTTCTGATTTTCCACAGTTTTATAAAGTCTCCCCCGTCTTTTAGTAGTTACGGTTTATGACGCTATAATCAGCGTCCGAAAGAGTCTTGACGTAGACGTTCGACGCCGTCGCCGCAAGAGAGAGGCCGAGTCGAGAACGTAGTT
>CAMZHY010000171.1 GCA_947307005.1 uncultured Planctomycetaceae bacterium | reverse complement strand
TCCCAACCTTAGCATTACGAATGCTACGCTCTGCCAGTTGAGCTACGCGGGCTTCAAGCGACCTCCTTAAAGGACGCTTGGTTGCATTGTAACGCCGTTATCCTTTGCGTCAAGGGGCGCTTTCCTCAAAAGCCAAATATCGTTTTCGACTCAAAGCGCGGTCATAAAGACGAGCAGAATGTGAAGCGTCATGACCGCGTAAAGCGCGGGCGTCCGAACGCACGACCAGAACCAGTCTCCTACGACAAACCACGCCGTCTCGACCCCGCCCGCGGGCGTCTCTTGACGATCAACCGTTTCCGCGTCGACGGGATCGTTGAATTTGGGATCGTCCTCGGCGGCGTCGGTTGTCACGCGTTTTCGAATTTGCGCGTAACGCTTTATTACAGGTGATTTTGCAAATCTTTTTTCAGCGGCGAGGAGAATGAAAAAGCAAAACGCGGCGCCGCAAAGGACGAGCGCGGCGCAACCGACTCCAAATTTTCGCGTCGCCATAACCGCCATAACGATCGTCCACGTCGCCGCAAGGAGAACCCCGAGGACAAAACGCGGAGCGCTTCGGTTTGCGCCGCTGAAAATCATATGCGCGCAGAACAAAACGAATAAGAGAGCGACGAAGGCGGAAAGCGCGTAAGGAACCGCGTCGCCATGCGCTTCGACAAATTTCGCGCCTAGCGTCCGCGCCCAGTAAATCGGAGTGGCGGCGGCGCAAAGCGCAATACCGCCGGCGACCAGCGCGCATCCGCGACACATCGCGCTTTTATAACTCGCGCCATACCAAAACGCCAGCATTGAGAGCGCGACGACAAGCGGCGCGATCGTCGAAGGCTGACGCCATAGCGAAGGTTCTGAAACGAGCGTCCAGCAGCAGAGAGCCGCGTAAACCGTCGCGACGACTCGGCTCGAATGTCGCCACGCCCAGTATTCGCCAATGATGCAGGCGAGAAGCCCCGCGTGAGGGTCGAAAACGCTCGGACTCGCGCCCATAAAGACGATGATCGCCAGCGCCGCGATAACCTGAAGCGTTTGCGAGTTAAGGAACGTCGCAAGTAGAAACGCGCCGAGCGCCCAACGTCCTGAAACGGACGCGGCGGAATCCGCGAGCGCGGTCCAGAAATCGTCCGAAACGACTTGCGACGGAGCGGAGGGCGAACACATCGCGAGCGCAAGAAGCAACACGAGAACGCCGAGCGTGTAAAAAAGCTGCGAAATCGCCGCGTTCGCGCGAAACTTCGGAAGATTCGCGATCGCGTACGCGCCCCCAAGAAACGCGGCGAGAATCACGCCGTGGAAAACGCGAGGAAAAGACGCGCAAGCCCCGTTGAGCGCAAGCAACGTCGCCGCGAGCAGCGCGCAATATCCAAGCGCCGCGAGCGACGCCATCGACCAATCGCGACGGTTGCGTTCCCAATCGGTTTTCGGTCGCTTATCGACTTTTTCGATTTCCGAATAATCCTCTCCCAAACCCGGCTTGGGCGCGGATCCGATATGAAACCCGTCGTGATCAAAATCGCCGTCGTCAAAATCGTCCATGTTTTTCCTCCCCCGCTAGCGACAAAAACAAAGATATCTGAGCCGGAACCGCGTCGGAACAGCGTAAATCAGCTAAAGGAAACTGTCCGCGCGCGCTCTCGCGTTATTATTGTAAACATCTAGAGACCTTAAGCAAGGGAAGAAAACGTCTGAGAAAAAAGAAAAGAAAAGAACGTCGGGAGTCAGAATCCAAAGAGCAGCCCAAGACTTCCGATATGAACGGCTTGACGTTTATTGAAGAGGCAGTCGTAGTCGGTTGAAATCGCAAACATTCCCCAAAGGGACAGTCGCAAACCGACGCCCGCTTGGAACGAGTTCTTGCCGACTCCTGAACCGACGAAATACGGCGACGACGGCGAAAACGTACCGGGAACGCGCCCGTAAGCGAACGTCGTCGACGATTCCGCGCGACTGCGGAGTTCCGCGATCCACGCCATACGCCCTTGGAGCGTAAAGGCGTCAAGCCCGGCAAGATTAAGATCGACGCGAGAACCAAGCGTCGCCGTGCAGGAGTTGTACTTCTTCTTCGCGCCGACCCCTTCCCACGCGACCGGATCGAATCCGTCGTGTCGGACGTTCGAGTATTGATACGCCCCGTACGGTTCCAGCACGAACATTCCCCCTCGCATCATGCTGTAGCCCGTTTCAAAACGACCCGCGCATTGCGTTCCGTCGAACTTCTTCTTCGCCTCGCCGCGACTCGCGTGGTATTTGTCCGTTCCGTACATTCCCGAAGCGGAAAGATAAAAACCGCCCGAGTTCAAATAGAACGCCATCCCATAGGAATTGTCTCGCTGTTCCACGCGCGTCTGCGGAAGAAACTCTCGATCCCGGTGGTAATTGTAGAATCCCGTAATCGTCGCCGCTCCCAGAGGAAGGTTCAAACCGACCGACGCTCCCGTGACGTTGTTTTTCACGCGCGCTCCGTCCCAACCGTTCGGATCGACATGACCGCTCCCGGAATACGCGTTCCCCCAGAACTGAAGCGCTTTGAACGAAGGAAGCGCCACCGAACCGCGAACGACGACGTCTTGAGAAAACGCGCAGTTCGTTCCGTCGTATTCAAACAGACTAGACTCCTCGCGGTTTTCTTTCGAGTTAAACGTCGATAAAAGCGCGGCGTCTCGACCAATTGCGGCGACTCCGTCGTCAGAGACGAGCGACGTAAAGAGAAAGGCGTCCGATTCGTCGTTTTGCGGATTTACCGGCGTCTCCTCGTCGAGGAAACGAAACAATCCGTTAGAAAAATCGGCCCCGTTCGCCTCGACGCGCGGCGCGCTAAACGCGACGAACAAACAGAGGATCGCCGCGACAAAGCGCGTCGGCAAGACGCCTGTGAACCGCGTTGTCATACCGACCTCCCGTCTGGCGTTCCTCTCGCGCAAAGAAAGGCGACGCTCTCGATGATATTAGGTTAAATCTCAAAATTTCCGGTTTTTCCGGACGACAAACATCCTTGCCTGACGTTATTATCGTCACAATCGATAAAAAACTTAAAACAAACGTTCATTTTTTGACAATCGCCGTTTGAAAAAAATAAGGGATTCGATATACTAAGTGGAATTGAAATACTGGGGGTTTTGCGCGCGGCTCCAAATATGATGGAGCGTCTGCGGCAAACGGGAAGGATTGAAACGCCCCTCCCTCCGGTGACGAACAACGCAATTTAAGAACGCAGACGCCGCGCCTCGTCGCGACGTCCGCTCAAGCGCTCATTCCGCGTCAGGATAATTCTCCAATGGCCAAACACAACCCGTTTAGCATTTTCCGCCGCAACCAGAAAGCATGGATGGCGGGTCTTACCCTTTTCACGATGTTCTCGTTCATTGCGCTGGGTTCAATGCTCCAGTGCGTCGGCGCCCGAAACGAAGGAACCGGTCCTCGGTATACCGACCAAGTCGCCAAAACGAGTCAGTTTGGCAAGCTCGACTACAACGATTTTCTGAACGAACGTCAGAATATGTATCGGCTCGGCGCGTTCCTCGACGCGATCGCCTCCGCCGCGCAGGCGCTCAAGGCTCAGCCGTCCGAGGGTCTCACGTTGCTCCGTATGGAGACGGAACTTGCGAGTTCCGACGCGGAGATTCTCGTCGACCGCTGGCTCGTGACGAAATGCGCGGAAAAAGAAGGGCTTGTTCCCGACGACGCCGCCGTTCTTGAGTATCTCCAACTCCTGACGCAAGTCGTTCAATACGGTGAAAACAACGCGGCGACCGCAGGTTCGATTCCGTCCGACTCCCTTGCGACCGCGATGCGCGTCGCCGGTCTGAACGAGAGCGGTCTGCGCGACCTGCTCAAAATGCAAATCGCTTACGAGCGCATGATTCGCAAAGTCGACGCAGGACGAAGAATGGACGCGTGGTACAACACGTCCGGAATCGAGCAGATGGCGTTCGGTCACGGCGAACCCCTCTCGACGCCCGCCGACGCTCTCGAGGCGTACAACGCGCTTAATCGCATGGTCAAGGCGAAAGTCGCCGTCTTCAAGGCGAGCGCGTTCGTCGATAAAGTCGCCGAACCGTCGGACGACGTCGCGAAGAAGTTTTACCAGCAGTACAAGAACGTCACGTTCCACGCCGACTCCGCGACGCCGGGCTTCACTCAGCCCGTCAAACTCGCGCTCGAACTCGTTCGCGCCGACATTAACGACGAAGTCCTCGACTCCATCTCGATGGAAGACGTCAAACAATATTACGAGGAACACAAGGAAGAGTTCCGCATCCCGAAATCAGCCGCGCCAGCCGCGCCGACGGAGCCCTCCGCCGACGCCGTGTCGCTCCCTGGCGCCGATACTCCGGCGCTGAACGCGTTGCCTGACGACGCTCTTGATTCTTTCGGCGGCGAAACCGCGCCCGAGATTGAAGTTCCCGCCGAAGAAACCGCGCCCGCGACTGAAGCTCCTGCGGAAGAGGCCGCGCCCGCGACTGAAGCTCCCGCCGAAGAAACCGCGCCCGCGACTGAAGCTCCCGCCGAAGAAGCCGCGCCCGCGTCTGAAACTCCTGCGGAAGAGGCCGCGCCCGCCGAGACGCCTGCGGAAGAAACGATGAGTTACGCCGTTTCCCAGCAGCTCGTCGCTTACCAGCAAGATGCGGAAGGGGCCGCGTCTACTGAAGAAGCTCCTGCGGAAGAACCCGCGTCTACTGAAGAAGCCCCTGCGGAAGAACCTGCGCCTGCTAATGAGGCTCCTGCGGAAGAACCCGCGCCTGCTAATGAAGCTCCCGCTGAGGAACCCGCGTCTGCCGATGAAGCTCCCGCCGAGGAATCCGCGCCTGCTGAAGAAGCTCCCGCTGAAGCAACCCCCGCCGCCGAAACTGCTGATTCCGAATATCTCCAGCTTGAAGACGTCGAACGCTTCATCCGAACGCGTATCGCAGCCGAACGAATCGAAGCGAAAATGGCGGCGCTGACGACTGAGCTTCAAAACTACTACCACGAAACGATTTCCGATAATGAAAACGCCGCCGCTGCGGCGAAAGACGTCGATATGGCGGCGTACGCCGCCGAGAACGGGTTGAAATACCTGAAGACGACCCGACCCGACGGCGAAAACGCGGCCTTCCCCGTTCTCGTCTCTCAAGACGAGGCCGCGATTATGGATATCCTTCCGGAAGAAACATTGCGTCAGATTTATTCTTCCGCGCCGCTCCAGAACGCGCCGCAACGCGTCGGACAGTACGACCCGGAAAACAATCCGATGCAAAGGTTCAATCCTCCGACCGAATTCTATGTCTTCAGAGCGATTGAGACCAAAAACGAAACGACGCCTGAATTCGAGGAAATCCAAGACGAGGTCGTTTTGACTTGGAAACTCCGCGAAGCGGCTAAACTCGCCGACGAAGCGGCGAAGAAGTTCGTCGAAGCCGCGAGCGCGGAAGGCGCCGACTTCGACAAGCTCGCCGCCGACGCGAACGCGACGGTCGTCGAGACGGAAAAATTCTCGTGGTTCAAGTCGTCCCTCCAGGCATACGGTTCCTACGCGCAGCCGTCGGAAATTCGTGAAGCGGGGGTCGCTGTCGGCGAAGCGAATCGCGACAACAAAGAAATCGTCGCGCCCGGCTGGAGCTTCTACGAAACCGTCTTCGGGCTCCAGAAGGACGGCGTCGGATACTGCCAGAACCAGTCGAAGGATCGGGCGTTTGTCGTGAAGGTCGTTGAAAGCGAGGAGCCGGAGACCGAAGATCTCGCTAAGATCAGCGCCGATCAGTCGGTCGCGTACGTGACGATGTGGTTGCGTCGCGCGAGACTTGAAAAGTTCCATCAGGACTTCATGAAGCAGCTCCGCGACAAGTCCGGTTTCGAATGGCTCTGGATTCCGCGCGTTGAAGAAAACCGCTGATTGAGTCGCGTTAGAGGGAACGGTTCGCCCGTTCTTATCGCAACGATTTTGGACGCCGAGTTCCCAATGGATCGCGGCGTCCGTTTTTTATCGAGTCGAAGGTTTTTCCATGAGCGCCACCCTTTCAAGGAAAACGTTTATTCGCGTTGCTCGCGCCGCGCTACGCGCTAGGCGCGAGCCGATAACGCAGGGAAAAGACCCGGGAAGAGTCGCATATTACGCGCTCGTTTTATGCCGGAGTTTTCCCGAGCGTTTTCTCTGCCATCTTAGAACGGTTCTCATCCACAAAACGTACGTCTTGATCTACTGCGCGTACGCGGGCAAACCTTTTCGCGGGCTAGTTCACGACCTTTCAAAATTCTCGCCGACGGAATTCTTGAATTCGGTCAAGTTTTATAACGGACGGTGTTCCCCCGTCGGTCTCGAGCGTTCATTGCGGGGCTATAGCCTCGGATGGCTTCATCACAAGGGACGCAATAAACACCATTACGAATACTGGCAAGACGTCGTCGACGAATCGGGACGCTACTGCGCGGAGGAAAATCAAATCTATCCGCTCCCAATGCCCTTTCCCAACGCGCTCGAAATGATCTGCGACACGATCGCGGCGTCTCGCGCCTACAACGGACAAAAGTTCAGTTACGACCGGCTCATGCAATGGTGGCTCGGAAACCTCAAGAGGAAGCCCGTCAACATGCACCCGCAGACCAAACGGTTCGCGCAGAGGATGTACGAGGAGTTGCAACGCGTCGGCAACTGTCGACCGTTGCGCCAAGCGAAAGAAATCTATCGACAAACGCAGGTCGCTGAAAATGATTGAGAATGCGCGCGTTTTCGCTTGATATTCGGGGAAAACGCGTTTACAATCGTCGACGGCCCGACGTCGTTCGCGTCTACGGTTAAGAAAACGCCGCGCGCCTCTTGGCGCCTCTTTGATTTTAATAGGATGAAAAACATGGAGAAAGAACGTTGGTATCGCGACGGTTTACGCTTTGGTTGCCGTCAGTGCGGAAGATGTTGCAGCGGCGAACCGGGATACGTCTGGGTGACCGACGAGGAAGTCGCGGCGATCGCGAAGGAGTTGTCGTTGACGAAAGCGGATTTTGAGAAAACCTTCGTTCGTCTCGTCTTCGGACGCAAATTCTCCCTCGGCGAACGCGACGACGGCGACTGCGTGCTGCTCGACTCCAAAACGAGAAAATGCATGGTCTACGAATCGCGCCCGACCCAATGCCGAACGTGGCCCTTCTGGGAAGACAATCTCCAGACCCCGCGCGACTGGAAACAAATAGCCAAGGGTTGTCCCGGTTGCAACGCGCCCGACGGCAAGCTCTATACGCTTGAAGAAATCGAAGCCCAGCGCAATCAAACCTTCTAACGCGACGTCCCTCCGAAATGAAACGCCGTCTGCAGACCAAATATTGAGCGCGTAGAACGTTCGGTCAAAGGAAAAGCTCTTTAAACATGGACGACGTTTTTTACGCCGCGATTAAAACAACCTTGGAGTCGGCGCGACCCGCGTCTACCATTTTGAAATGGTCAAAGCCTACGGGGAAATCGGTAAACGTA
>CAMZHY010000170.1 GCA_947307005.1 uncultured Planctomycetaceae bacterium | reverse complement strand
GATTGTTTCCGAACGCAACGACGCGCTCGATCCGAAGGACAAGCCTTCGATTCTTCGCAACCTCTTGAACGAGCGCGACGCCGCGAACCGCCGCGCGAGCGAGGCGAGCTCCGATCTCAACGAGTACGCGCGTCTTCTCGAGGAACGCCGGTCGCTTCTCGACGCGATCGCGAATCTCCAAGACCGACGCGATAAAGCGGAGCGTCAGAAACGGCTCCGAGAGCTTTCGCTCCACGTCGCGTCGACGTGGGACGAACGTCGGAATCGCCGCGAGGAGCTCGCCGAAATGGGCGACGTTCCCGCCGTCGAGCAGAGCGCGGTCGACGAATGCGACGCGCTTATCGCCGCCGTCGCTGAAACGAACGCCAAGATTAAAGAACTCCGCGACGCCTACCGCGCGAAGCGCGACGAACGCGACGCGATTCCCGTCGATCCCGCGCTCGCGGAACTTGCGCCCCGCGTTTCGATTCTCGAAGAAGACCTCCCGCGTCTGACGGAAATCGACTCCAAAGTGACGTCGCTGCGCAAGGAGCTTGAAGAACTCAACGCCAAACTCGCGGAAGAGGAGCAGCGGCTTCGCAGCGCGCGCAACGGCAAGCTCGTGTTGACGAGGTCGGCGCTGGACGCGATTAACGCGTCGATCGTTTCCTCCAAAGTTGAGGAGGAACGCCGAAACGGCGCGACTCCGGCGGAGATCGCCGTCGCGACCCTTCCGAACAAGCTCGCCGAATCGGGCGCGACGTTCAAGGAGATCGAAGATTACAAGGTTCCCGCGAAGCGCGTCCGCAAGGCGCGTTTGCGATTGCAGAAACGTCGCGCGGAACTCGATCAAATACGAACGCGGCTCAACGCGATCGTCGCCAAGTTGGAAGAAGGGTTGACCTCGCACGGCCAGAAGAACTTGACCGAGGCGATCGAGCGTTCCGGCGCGCTCCTTTCCGGTTTGCGCCGTCGGATCGAGATCGAGAAGCGGGTCGACGAGATGGCGACCTATCGTAAAGAGCTCGAACGCCAGAACCATACGCTCGTCGAGAACCAAGCGATCGTCGGACCGCCGCTTCTGCTTTTGGGCGCGGGCGTCGTCGTCGGCGGGTTGCTTTTCGGACTGTCGCTCTTCTATGATCGAGTCGATCTCGTCGCCGGACTCATCGGTTTGCTCGTGATGATCGGCTGCATCTTCTACAAGACGACGGTCGAGCGTAAGAATCGTCTCAAGCTTGAGGACAATCAGCGGCGTTTGGGGCTTCTCACGAAGCAGCTCGAACAGGCGCGCGCCGAGACGGCGGCGCTCGATGAAAAATTCCCCGCGCCGACGAATCAGCCGAATCTTGCGTTTGAGACGCGACTCCAACGCGCTAAGGCGGAGCTTGCGCATTTCGAAAGCCTCGCTCCCGTCGAGGCCCAGTGGCGCGAGACGACGAAGCTTTTCCGCGCTCAAGAGGAAAAGGTCGCCTCGGCGGAGACGGCGGTTAAGAAATCGCTCAAGCGCTGGCGCGCGTGGCTGCGCGGCGCGTGTCTTCCCGAGACGCTCAAGCCGAAACAGGTTCGCGAACTTTTCGCGCGCGTGGAAATCGCGGACGACCTAAGGGCTCGGCTTGCGTCTTGCGCGACGGAGATCGAGTACCTCGGACGCGAACGTCAGGGAATCGTCGACCGTCTCGACGCGGCGATCGCGCTGGCTCCGACAAAGACGTTTGAAGATCGGTCCCCGTTCGTCGTCGTGCCAAAGCTGCGCGAAGCGCTCGACGAACACGCGGACGTTCTCAAGGAGCGTGCGGAACTCTTCGACGAAATGAATCGGATTAAGAAGGCGTGCAAGAAGCTGTTGGCGGTTCGTCGCCGACAGGTTCGAGAGACGCGCCGATTCCTCGCGGGCTTCCATCTTCGAACGCGGAAAGAATTGGTCGACGCCGTCGCGAGGCGCTCGCTGTATTGCAGTCGCGTCGCGGCTCTCGACGTCGTCGAACAGCGGCTTGCCGCTGGAATCGGCGGTTTTTGCCAGGAAGACGAAATCGCGGCGCTTTTGGACGATCCGGAGGTTCGCGCCGGAATTCCCGCAGAGATCGATAGTTTCAACCTTCGAATCGACGCGCTCGATTCGGAACTCAAGGGCAAGCTCGAGCTTTCCGGTCGACTGGGTCAGCAGGCGGACGCGATCGCCGCGAAGAAGGGAACGATTCGCGACCGCTTCGACGCCGTCGCGCTCGATCTGCGCTTCGCGAGAATGGCGGCGCTGTGGCAGAGCCGCGCCGTCGCCGGTCAGATGATGGAAGACATCCGCCGCGCCTATGAGAAGGAGCGGCAGCCCGAGACGTTGCGCGAGGCTTCGCGCTACCTCAAGCGCCTCACGGACGGCCTTTACGTCAACATATGGACGCCTCTCGGCGAGGACGCGCTCTTTGTCGACGCGGCGAACGGCGAAACGCTCGACGTCGCCGCGCTCTCGCGCGGCACGCGGGAACTGCTCTTCATCGCGATTCGACTTGCGCTCGTCGTTTCCTTCGAGAAGCACGGCGTCCAGATGCCGCTCATCTGGGACGACGTCCTCGTGAATTTCGATTACCGTCGCGCCGCGATCGCCGCGAAGCTCCTTTTCGAGTTCGCGAAGGCGGGGCGTCAGATATTCCTCTTCACATGCCACGAGCATATTTGTCGACTCTTCCTGCGACTCGGATCGCCCGTGTGCGTTCTTCCGACGTCGACCGACCCGAAGCGTCGCCGATTCCGCGTGCTAACGCCGCTCAAGAAGCGCATCGCGCGCGGCGAGGCGGAACTCGTCGTCAACGTCGCCAAGCCCGTCGAACTCGGTCCTAATTTCGTCGAGAAATCTCCGGTCGACGCGGATAAGACTCGCTTTGCCGTCGACGGTTCGGACTTTGAGTCGCTTCGTTATCCGACCGACGTTTACGCGGACGAGGCGGTTCTTCGCAGCGGTCGCGACTACAGACTCGCGTCCCCGAACGACGCGGAAACGTTCTCGTTCGACGGCGACGTCGTCGACGATTCGGTCGCCGTCGTCGCCCGAGCGTCTGATCAGGGCGATTACGGGGTTAATCCGGACGCGCGGAACGACGAGCGCGCTTTCCGCGCCGACTCCGATCTCGCCGAGACGGCGTGCGACGCGGAAATCGTCGCCGACGCGTCCGACGAAGTCGCCCCTCTTGCGACGGCGGTTCAGGCGTCCGAGCCGGAGCCGCAAAGGGACGAGTCCCCGAGGCTCGAGGTCGCTTCCGCAACCTTTACGGCGACGGAAGAAGAAAACGCCGATTATTCGCCCGTGAAGCGCGAGGTTGAGTTCGACGGCGGCGTCGCCAGCTTGCGCGAACTTTCCGAGACCAGTCCCGTCTTCACCTCCAAGTCGAGCGCGAAGCAGGCGTACGAGATTTCCGCAGACCTGATTAACCCCGAGGCGAGTTCGGAAGAAGGAGTCGAGGCGATTCAAGAGGTCGACGACGGCGTCGATTACGTTACGGTCGACGAATCCGCGTTTGAAGACGTCGATTCGCCTGATTTCGACGAATGGACGAAAGTCTTTGCGGAGCAGGTTAAGCAGGACGACGAGCCGACCGAGGAGCGTTTCTCCGATTACTTTGAAAACGTTTCCGTCGAGGGCGCTTCCGAGGACGACGAGGAGTATTCCGACGACGAAGAGGAAGAGGAAGACGCCGAGGACGAATACGAAGAGGAAGAAACCGACGAGTATTACGACGACGAAGACGAGGAGGAGGGAGAAGCGGACGAAGAAGAGTAATCCTCTTTGATTTGGCGCTTTTCGTTTCTTCTCAGACGCAAATGAACGAACGCGGGTCGCTAACGACGGCTTGCGTTCGTTTTTTTTCATATTTCGGCGCGTTTTTGGACGACGGGTAAGAACTGTTTGGGGTCTACAAGCGTCAAAACGACAGGGCGTGGAGCGCGTTTTGCGCGTTTTGTAGAAACGTCGTTTTTTTTTCCAGAAAACGAAACGTTTCTTCCTTTTTCCGGCGGCTTCTGGTATAATTGACGTCGCCCTGCGAGACGGTTTTGGCTATAATGGCGCATGATCTTCTCCTATGGATGGGCTATTTGGCGCCGGAACGCGCGGCGAAAGCTGTCGGCGAAGAGTCCTGACTCAGACTAAGAACAAGGTTGTAAAGATGAAAGATAAGTTTTTTCAACGCGCTTTTGACCGTATCGCTCGAGAATCTAGTCGGAGGACTCGACGTCTTTCGCTGGAGTCGCTGGAAAGTCGCGAGATGCTAAACGTCGACTGGAGCGGTTTTGGAGCGGAGAATATATCGACTTACGAGCCTTCTTCCCCTTCGGCGTCTTATTCGGTCGAACTCAGCGGAAAAGTCGACGTTTGCGATCTGACGGACGTGACCGGCGACGGGCGCAACGAGCTTGTCGTCGTCGATTACTCGTCGAAGACGGTCAGCGTTTACGCGAATACCGCGACGAACGGCGATTTTACCCTTAAAGGTTCGCAGACGCTCTCCGCGATGAGCGGGCTGGCGGGTTGCGACAGCGTTATTATCGACGGTTCTTCTCTGACGCTCGTTTCCGCAACGAACGGCGTCGGATTGACGACGACCACGTATCAGTGGAACGCTTCGAGTTCCTCTTACGTTCAGAAGTCTCAGACGACTCTCGACGTTTCGAAATTCAACAGTTCGAACGAATCGATCCTCGTCTTCACCGAGGTTGACGCGACGCTGGTCAACGGCGACACGCTCGTCGTTCAGGCGACGACTCTCACGACGACCAGTTCGTCGGTTAAGACGGCTCTCTATACCGGTTTCGGCTCGAGTTCCTTCGGTTCTAACTACAGAATCGCGAGCGCGATAACCGAAGACCTGATGGGGTCGACGACGATTAACGGGACCGACTACCTTATCCTCAACGAGAGGACGGCGAGCGCCAACAATCTTGTCCTTGCGAGCGTCGGTTCGACGATTAACAAATATTCTTACGACCTTTCCGGCTACGGTTCGTCCTTAACGTTCGACTGGGTCGTCGACTATAACGGGTTTCTTGTCGTCGGCGCCATGACGAACGGATCGAGCGGTCTTATTACGATTAAGTCGACGACCCCGACGGACGGCGTCGACGCGACGACTTTGGGTCAGTGGGTCGCGTGCGACAGTTTAAAGTTCAACTCGTCGAGCGCCGCGGCGATCGGCGACGTCGGCGGCGATTCCGACCCCGAGATCTTCACGGTCAACGGCAGCCAGTATCTCTTCTATAACGGCGACGCGTCGAGCGCTTACGGCTATACGTTTACGGCGTCCGATCTTGTCGTTTCTACGCCGGAATACGTCTCGGTCGATATCGAGGATATCGACGGCGACGGCGAGATCGAGGCGATTCTCGTCGGTAAGAACCGGCTCTATACGGCGACCGTTTCTTCGTCGGGCGACATTGAGAACACGACGAGTCAGTATGCGTTTAGCGAAGCGGTTAAGAAGGCGGTCTTCGGCGACTTTAACGGCGACGGATTGGTCGACGTCGCCGTCCAGTTCCAAGCGAACGTCGGCTCGGGCGTCCAAGCTTTCCAACAGTTGTCGGACGGTTCCTTCGTCGCGCTGGCGTCGCAGACGTTCAGCGGTTCGATCGCCGATATCGCGGTCGGTAAATTCAGTCAGACGTCCGTCGACGAGATCGCCGTTCTGACCGTTCGATCCGGCTCGACGACGTCTTCGTCGGTGAACGCGCTCAAACTCAACGGCTCGGCTTTTACCGTCACGCGTTCTTTCGTCGGCTCCGGTCTAGTCGGCGCGGCGCTAACCGCCGGTTCGATCTACGGATCGAGCGTCGACGATCTTGTCGTCGTCAACACGGCGCAGGACACGGTCACCGTTCTTAAGAACAGCGGTTCCGCGCTTACGGGCGCGACGATCACGACGGCTTACGATTCAACGGCGAGCGCCGGAACGAATCCCGTCGCCGCCGCGATTGGCGATTTCAACGGCGACGGACTCGCCGACGTCGCCGTTCTGAACTCGTCCGCCGGCGCGAATTATGCGAATATTGTTTACTATCTGCGATCGAGCGAAGGCGGCCTTGGTTCCAAACCGGCGGGGAAAGCGCTGATTTCCGGCACGACGAGCGTCTCCGGATTGATCGCGGCGGACCTCAACAGCGACGGCTATTCCGACCTGACGTACGCGCGCAAGACGACGAACGGTCGCGTTTACGCCAGCGTTCTTATGGGGAACGGCGCGTCGTCCGTTTTCGATCCCGTTGTGAATAAAGCGATTACGGTCGATTTCTCGTCGAACTTTGATCTTAAGCTCGCTCCCGTCGATTCTGGAAACGTTTCCTACGATCTCGTTTGGGCGCAGGATAAATCGGTCGGCGTTCTTCTCAACGCCGACGATACGGTCGCGAGCGGCTCGATTCAGTTTGTCGTTCAATCTCTTTCGAGCGCCGCGGGGAATTCTCACGCCGCCGCGCTTTCGACGCAGCGTTCTTGGATTGACGAATGGTCCAATTTCTACGTTGATATCTGGGCGTCGGCCGACGGCGCCGCCGTGTCTTCCGCGACCGCCGCGTTCTCGTATAACGGCTCTTATTTTACGCTTGCCGACGTTAAGGCCGCGTCCGGCTATACCGTTTCTCATACCGACGCGTCCGGCGTGGTTACGGTGACCGCGACTGGTTCTCACGCGACCGATTCCGACGGATGGGTTCTCGTGGCGAGGATGAAATTCGAACCGACGGGCGACGCGGGCGTCGCGCTCCCTGAAAACGGGCGACTCGCCGCCGTCGATCCGGGATTCTCCGCGACGGCGACCGCTCAGACGCTCAACGGCGCGGCTGTTTCGTCCGTTTCCGTTCCGTCGACGAGTCTCTATCCCTTTATTTTCGACGTCGACGAAAGCGGAACGGTCAACAACAACGACCTTGCGTACTTCCTGCAGTTCCTCGGTTCCGACGTTGAAGACATCGCGACCCCGCGATATCGAGTTCTAGATTACGACCAGAACGGCGTAATCAACAACGACCTCGCGTACTTCTTGCAGTTCCTCGGAACGAGCGCCGCCGACGGCGCCGATTCGATCTATTACTCCGAGCCCGCCGTTTCTTCCGCCGTTCTCGATCCGACGTCGAGCGCCGCCGTCGACGCCGTCGCGGAACTCTTCGAGGATGAAGCAATCGACGCCGTCGCGAAAAGCGTCGCGTTCTACGGTCCGACGCGTCCCGAAGTCGCGACGAAGATCTCCGTCGCGCCCGTCTCCGTCGCTTCCTTTGCGACCGTCGTCGATTCCGAAGAACTCGATCTCGAATTGGACGTCAATCTTGGCGTTGATCTCTGAAAACGGTTTTGAGACGCTTCTCGTTCTTCCCTGAGGCGCGTCCTTAACGCGATTAAAAGAAAAAGCCTCTCGGCGCGCTTAAGTTTGCGCCGGGAGGCTTTTTTCATAGCGGTCAAGGTCGGTCGTTAAAAAGCCGCGCCGTCCTCGGGATCTTCCT
>CAMZHY010000169.1 GCA_947307005.1 uncultured Planctomycetaceae bacterium | reverse complement strand
ACCAGAGGAAACCGCGCGCGTCGGGGTTCGCGTCGACGGCGGAGAGGTCGATTCCGGCGAAGACGGGATTCGCGTCGAACGTTCCCTCAAGTTTGACGTTAGGGCATCGATCAAAGAGACCGCCGCCGATCTCGACGACCCCGGCGGGGATCGAGACTTCTTCGAGGTTTTCGCAGCCGAGGAAAACGCCGTCGCCTAAGGTTCGCAGACTTTCGGGAAGGACGACTTTCTTGAGTTTTTCTTTAGCCGCGAACGAGAGGTTGTCAAGTCCGACGACCGGCTTGTCGCCGACCTTGTCGGGGACGACGATTTCGGCGGAGTCCGAGTACGTTCCGACAAACAAAAGCCCCGAGCCGTCTTCGTTGGGTTCGAAAACGGAACCTTCTTCCTCAATCGAACTTTTTTTCGTCGTCGCCGCGAACCTCGAGAGCCGATCCGTTTTGAGTTCCTCAAAGAGTTGATCGAATTCTTTGAGTTTCGCCTCGTCGACTACGACGACAACCTCGCCGTTCGATCCCCTTGTATTGTTAGGATTCGTCGCGACGTCCGCGTTGTCGTCGAACTCAAAATCGTCCTCTTGACAGAACGCGACAGATCCGAACGCCAGAAGAAGAGCGCAAACGCCCGACAATATCGCTGAAAAACGTCTCATAACGGAACCTCGTATTCTACATGGGGAAATCGACGATAAACGCCGCGAGAGTCGCCGTCATTATACAGTCGGCGGCGGCGCGATTCAACTCGCGAGGAGGCGTCTTGTGCTCTTTGATCTTTTTCAACGCGGATCATTGTCAAATTAATATTCAAAAACGCTTGACAATTGTCGCCGTCCCTTTACAATCCCCGAAGGAGGTTTCGTTATGAGCGCGGAAAAAACGTTGTTGGATTATCTTGAAGAGCGGCGCGGCGAGTTCTGCTCGGGAGAGGAGCTTGCCCGAGAACTGGGCGTCACGCGGGCGACGATCTGGAATTACGTGGAGAAACTGCGGGCGCGCGGGTACGACGTCGCGTCGGTGAGGAATCGCGGGTATCGGCTCGCGTCGGATTCGGACGCGTTGACGCTAGAAGGAATCGAGAAGCTCTTGAGCGCCGATTGCGCGGGGCTGACGCTAGAGGTTGTCGACGAGACGGGCTCGACGAACCTCGACCTTCGCGAAGCGGCGGAGCGCGGGGCGCCGGACGGGCGCGTGTTGATCGCGCGGCGTCAGACGGGGGGGCGCGGACGACGCGGACGACGGTTCTTTTCGCCGGAGTCGGGACTGTATCTGAGCATGCTGCTGCGTCCGTCGGAGACGCCGGCGTCGATTGCGATCCGATATACGACGGCGGCTGCGCTCGCGGTCTGCGAGGCGATCGAAGCGACTTCGTCGAAGACGCCGCGAGTCAAATGGGTCAACGACGTCATGATCGACGGCTTGAAAGTTTGCGGGATCATGACGGAGGCGCAGATCGGACTGGAGAACGGGCTCGTCGAGCACGCGGTCGTCGGGGTCGGCGTCAATCTTTACCGTCCGAAGGAAGGGACGCCGAGCGAGCTGCGCGGAATCGCGGGCTACGTTTTCGACGAAACCCAGGGCGGGCGATTGAACCGTTTCGCCGCCGAATTTTTGAACCGCTTTACGCGGCGGCGACTCGCAAACGACGCGGAGGACGATCTAAAGGAATACCGTCGGCGACTCCTCGCGCAGGGACGGGAGGGGGACGTTCTCTTCGGCGCGAAAAAACGCCGCGCGAAGATGATCGACGTCGACGACGAATACCGGCTGATCGTCGAATATCCCGATGGGACGCGGGAAGCGCTTTCGTCGGGCGAGATCAGCGTTCGTCCCGATGGAAAACGGGAATGAGAAGAAAGGAGGCGACGAATGTCCGCGATCGATAGAATGGGACTGGCGAAAGAACTGGCGCGCAAAGTTTTAAACGGCGGCGAGACGACGCGCGAGGAGGCGCTCGAACTTTACGACGCGCCGCTCGACGAACTGTCCGTCGCGGCGAACGAGATTCGCGAACGGTTCTGCAAGCGCGATTTCGATCTCTGTTCAATCGTCAACGCGAAGAGCGGTCGGTGTTCCGAAGACTGTAAATTCTGCGCTCAGTCCGCGCATTACGCGACGAAATGCGACGAGCATCCGATTCTTCCGGTCGAAACGCTGGTCGCGGCGGCGAAGAAGGACGCGGAGAAGGGCGTCCTGCGCTTTTCGTTCGTCACGTCGGGGCGTCGCCTTAACGCGAGCGAAATCGACGTCCTTTGCGAGGCGGCGCGGAAGATTCGCGACGAGGTCGGAATCGCGCTGTGCGGCTCCCTCGGTCTGCTGACCGAAGAGGAATATTCGCGACTGCGCGCCGCCGGCGTGACGCGGATTCACAACAACCTCGAAACGTCGCGGCGTTTCTTCCCCTATATTTGCACGACGCATACCTACGACCAGAAACTCGACGCGCTCCGCGCCGCGCGTCGCGCCGGGATGACGCTGTGCAGCGGCGGAATCTTCGGACTCGGCGAGACGCCGGAAGATCGCGTCGACATGGCGCTCGCGCTCCGCGAACTTGAGGTCAAAAGCGTTCCGATCAATATTTTAAACGCGATCCCCGGAACGCCCCTCGCGAACGCCGATCTTCGTCCGCTGACGAGCGCGGACGCGCGGCGGATCGTCGCCGTCTACCGGTTCCTTTTGCCCGACGCGTCTCTTCGACTCGCCGGCGGGCGCGGATTGCTGAGCGATTTCGGGTTCAGCTGTTTTCTTTCGGGCGCCAACGCGACGATCACGGGCGATATGCTCACGACGTCGGGAATTGCGATCGCGTCCGACCTTCGCGTTATTAAAGACATGGGCTACGAACCGAAACTTTGCCGCGATTAGTTCGTCGAGGGACAGATGAGTAAAAAACTTTTTGTTATCGGGACGGACACCGAAGTCGGCAAGACGCGGATCGCGGGGTTAATCGTCAAGAAACTTCTCGAATCTGGCGCGAAGACGGCGTATTTCAAACCGGCGGCGAGCGGAAACGACGTCGGGGCGGACGGCGCGTTGATTCCGGGCGACCCGCTCGAGGCGACGCGCCTTGCCGGTTCGAGCCAGCCCCTTGCGACGACGTGTCCTTTCCTCTATCGCGCCGCCGTCTCGCCGCACCTTGCCGCGCGGTGGGAAGGGCGCCCTTTCGACGCGCAGGTCGCGGAAGACGCGCTCAAGCGTCTCGAATCGGAATATGATTACGTCGTGATCGAAGGCGCCGGAGGACTCGCGTGCCCCCTTCGTTTCGACGACGAAGAACGGCTCCTTTTCGTCGATTTGATTCAGAAATGGAATTGCCCGTGCCTTCTTGTCGCCCGATCGACCCTCGGGACGATCAACGCCGTCGCGCTGACCGCGTGGACGCTGCGCGCGCGGGAGATTCCCCTTCGCGGGATCGTTCTCAACCGCTGGTCGGGGGACGCGACGCAGCAGGATTCCGCGCGCATGTGCGCCGCGCTCGCCGACGCGCCGATCGTCGCGCGCGTTCCCGAAGGGGGCGAGAATCTCGACGTCGCGCCCGACCTTTTGCGCTCTTTCTTCGCCTAATCTCTTACCCGTTTGTCGCGTTTTACTCGCAGGAGACTCAACTAATGATATGGCGTCCTTACGTTCAGATGAAGAATATGCCCGAACCTTGGCGGATCGTCGACGCCGAGGGCGTCTATCTGCGAACGCCCGAGCGTGAATTGATCGACTCGATCTCCTCATGGTGGTGTATGATTCATGGGTACCGTCATCCGGAGATGGTCGAAGCGATTCGGGAGCAGGCGTCGCGCCTTTCTCACGTCATGCTCGCCGGACTGTCGCACGAGCCGGTGGAAAAGCTGTCGGCTAAGTTGGAAACGTGGCTGCCGGGCGATTTGAATTACTTTTTCTTCTCCGACTCCGGGAGCGTCGGGGTCGAGGTCGCGCTCAAAATGGCGCTGCAATATTACGTGAATCGCGGCGAACGGAATCGAACCGGCGTTTTGGCGCTGAATCACGCGTACCACGGCGACACGTTCCGGACGATGGAGGTCGGGGACGATCCGGAATATCATTTTATCCTCGACGCGCTCGGAACGCGGCGCGGCGTCGAGCATATCCCAACGGAGATTCCCGCGCTGGAGGCGGCGTTTGAACGTCTGGGCGAGCGCCTGAACTGCCTGATCGTCGAACCCCTCCTGCAGGGCGCGGGGGGGATGAAAATGTACGACGTCGCGTTTCTGCGCCGGGCGCGCGAGCTTTGCGACGAATACGGCGTCCTCCTCGTCTTCGACGAAGTCGCCACGGGGATGGGGCGCACGGGAAATCGATTCGTCTCCGATTTGGTCCTGCCCGATATCTGCGTTCTCGGCAAGGGATTTACGGGCGGCTATATCGGTTGCGCGGTCACGGCGGCGCGTAAGAAGGTTTTCGACGGATTCTGGGGCGATCGCGACGACTGGGCGCTGATGCATGGACCGACCTTTATGGGATCGCCCCTTGTTTGCGCGGCGGCGCTGAAATCGATCGAAATCTTCGAGCGCGACGATTATCTCTCGAAGATTAAACGGATAGAAGCGATTCAGAAACGCGAACTCGCCGAACTCGCGGCGCTGGACGATCCACGAATCAAAGACGTTCGCGTTCTCGGAGGCTGCGCCTGCGTCGAGGTCGACAAGCCCGAGACGCTCGACGGCTATCGCGAATTCGCCTACGAACGCGGAATCTTCAGCCGCCCCTTCTCGACGTGTCTTTACGCCATGGTTCCTTACGTGATCGAAGAGGAGGAACTCGTTCGCGTTTTAACGACGATGAAAGAATGGTTCGCGCGTTGATTTTACGCGCGCGCGTCGTCACGAAAGAACGACGAGTTATTTCTAGGAATTAGCGATCGTTTTCTGCAAAAGACTTGAATCGCGTCGGCTCGTCGCATAGAATTGGACGGAGTTGTTCGTCGGTAAGGCGCCAGCGTATTCTGAATGGCGCAGCGCGTTTGCATAGGGCGACGTCGCGACGCGAACCTTCGAGGACGTCAATATTTCGCCCCTTGTATTTTCATTTTTTCGCCTTGTTTTAGAAGGAATTGACGGAAAATGTCAGACGAATTCTCCGCTTTCGTACTATTTTTCCCTATCTGGCTTGTTCTATTTGGCGGAATGGCGGTTTTTCTTTTTAATCTATTATATAGCCCGCTCTTGATTATATTTTTTTTAAAATCAAAAAAATGGTTTTGTCGCTTGACGACAATCGTTCTTGTACTTAACGCTGTATATTTTGCATTTTTTAATTTTATTCTCACGTCTGGCGGTCATATCGTTGATTATTATATGTACGTTCTATTTGGGGTAGGGCTGTTGTTATTGTCGATATTAGGATCTTTGATCAAAATTCGAACCTTTGAAAAAAAACGGCTGATTTTTGTTTTGATATTCATTAATCTCATATTGTCATGTTACCCGTTCTATTGGCTTTTCCTAGCGGGAATGAGCGTGTAGCGATAGATTCAGGTCGTTAGATTTGAAAGGAACGAGGATAAAATGGATACGACGTTGGGACCTGTCGAATTCGTTTTCTGGGCGCTGTTCTTTACTTTTGCGTTTGGGTTCTTTTTAGGTTATGTTCCTCATATCGCCGTATGTATTATGACGTTTTCAGAATCGGAAAACTATCGAAATATGGCGACGGTAGCGTTGACGTTCAACGCCATAACCGCTACGGCTTTGGCTGTTGTTATCCAGATAAACGACGACTGGAAATATTTGCTCGTATTTGAATATATCGAGGTATGCGTAACCACGCTACTAATAATATCGTCGTTGATTCGGATACGCGTCTTTTTCGAGAAACATTGGCGTTGGGTTATCGCGTTAATAGTTGTTAATATCGTCGATCTTTATTTCGTCCTTTACGATTATGGAATAAATATGTTATGCCAATGACGGGGCGTCTATTATCGCGGTCTGGATCTAATGAATCAAAGACTTATACTCTTTCAAAAATGAAGAAAAAGATTACTCTCTTCGCCGTCGTTTTTTACGTCGTTTTTGTGCTTTTTATTTGGCGATTTCCTTGGGCGGCGATGGAAGACGGAGGCCGTCGTCGGTTCCCGGAAGACGCCAACGGGCGAAGTCATCTGGTCTGGTTTCTTGAAAGATACGGTCATACGACGTTTGTATTGAACAATTCCAGACAAGGCAAGAGGCGCTTCCATAGGATTTGCTTTAAGGAAACCGAGGTTAATCGCGACGAGATTCAAAATAGTCTCGTCAACTTAGAGTTTTCCGAACTTGTTCTTGAAGACGTTAAGATTTCAGCGGACGATCTGCTCTTTTTATTGGAGGAGAACGAGGCGATTCGCTTCTTGTTAATTATCGAAAATGGCGAGACGAAGTTGGAAACGGATTTTGAACGTTCCGATCTCGACGACTGGCTCGGAGCGGCGATCAGGAGAATCCTTGCAAAAGACGAAGCGAGGGAATAATTCTAACACGTTCGATTCTTTGGCGAAAAATTCGGGGTTGTTATGAACGGTAAAATGAAATCGATAGCGCGCGGCGTCACTTTTTTCTTGGCTTACGTCTTTTTGCTCGCGTTGGGTTTTATTTTCGCGTCTTTAGGCTGGGCGGTCAGATATTTCGATCGTCTTCCCTCGTCTCAACAGGAGCGCGAATTCATCGAGAATCGATTGAAGATGGGCGGAATTGAGATTGAGGAGAACGGCTATCTTAAAAGAGTCCGAAAAATCAAGAGGGCGACCTTTCGCGGCGTTGAGACGAGCGATCTCGACGTCGATCAATATTTCTGCGATCTTGACGCCGAAATCGTCGAGTTTATCGACGTTCAAATATCGCGCGAGGCGCTCGTCAATTTTCTCAATAAGACAAGCGTCAAGAAATTCTCCTTTCAGAAGGACGGCGTTCTCGTCCTATCTTCCGACTCCGTCCAGAAAGAGCGTCGGAAAATCGTCGAAGAGGCGGCGCGTTTGCCCCAAGCGTTGTTCGTCGAAAAGGGCGCCGCGACCTCCGACGCGTCGCCCCAAGACGCCCCTTTCCCCGAGCGGTCAAAAGACGATTGAACCTCGACCCGCGGCGGCGCTTGAATTTCGCGTTCCGGCGCGGTACAATCGTCGCGCTTGCGACGCGTTCGACCGTCTTTTCGGTCGGGCTGAATCGCTTCGTCTGTAATCGAGCCGGTCGCGTTTCGTCCTCCGCGCGACGCGAAGAATCCATAAGGAGAAGAAAGAACCATGTCGAAGAAAACGTCGTTACTTTGCCTCGTCGCCGTCGCGGTCGTCGCGGCGCTCGTCGTCCGCGCCGACGCGGGCGAGCCGACGGGATCCGCGCGCCCGTTGAAGTGCGTCTACTTCTCGCCCTCCGACTGCGAGCCGAACCCGGACCGCGCCGAGCGGCTCTATCGCGTGATGGCGTACGTTCAGGAGTTCTACCGTTCCGAAATGGAGCGCAACGGCTTCGGCGACTCCATGACCTTCGGACTCGAGACGACCGAACCGGGCA
>CAMZHY010000168.1 GCA_947307005.1 uncultured Planctomycetaceae bacterium | reverse complement strand
GCGGTCCTTTCGACGCTTGGCGCGGTCGGTTCGGCGCTCCCCGCGTCTCTCGTTTCGGGCGCGGCGGCGGGCGCGTTGGGCGCGCTGGCGCCGGGGGCGCTGAAAAAAGGCGGCGCGAAGCTTGCCGAGAAGTTTTCAGGAGTCGCGTCGTCCGGCGGCGAAGATCAAGAAGGGCGTCGCGACGGCGAAGGAGAGTCGGGACGCCAAATCGCCGTCGCGACGCTCGTTTGCTCGACGGCGACTTGGACCGCGACGCTCGAGCTTCAAGGACTCGCGGAAGACGACGTTGTCGCGACGCTTCCCGAGGTCTTGAAACCGCTCGAAGATTCGCCGCTTGATTCCGTCGCCGACGTCGAGACGGCGCTGGCGGCGACGCGCATGGCGCTCGCGAAGGTTCCGCTCGTTTGAGAGGACGGTTATGATCGAAGATAATGGGCTTGAAACGCGCCTGTCGGGCGAACAGTTGAGCGAATTGAAACCGCTAGTCGTCGCGGTCGTCGGACCGACGAACGAAGGGAAGACGTCGCTTTTGAGGACGCTTACGAACGACCCTGATTTCGGCTGCGTCAACGCGTTTACGGGCACGACGGTACGCGCGGAGATTCAGAAGGTCTTTTATCGAGGAATCGCCGAGATTCTGCAACTGATCGACACGCCCGGCTTTCAGACGTCGAGCGAGATTATGGAGCGCGTTTGGGAGTCTCCCGAGGTCGAAGCGCGTCGCGGGGAATACGGTCTCGCGGAGATTCTAGGCGCGATTCCGCTAGACGACGAGGATTTTCGACACGACCTCCGCGCGTGGCGAGAAATCGAGCGCAGCGACGTTGTGATTTTCGTCGCGAACGTCGCGGAGAATCCGAATAAGTCGCTCTTGAAGAACACGTTGACGCTTCTTCAACATATTGGCAAGCCAACGCTCGTCGCCTACAACAATCTTGGCGACGCGGAGCGCCCGACCTCGACGGGGAGTCCCGTTCGCGAGAATTTCCAGCGCGAATGGGATGAAACGCTCTCGCGCAACAGTTTCTTTCTTGTCCAGCGATATGACGCGCATCGGCGTTCATTTCAGGATGAAGTCGCGCTTTTCGAGAAACTTGTCGCGCTTACGCGCGACGAATTGACGCAGCGCGTTCTTAGGCTTGAGATTCAGGAGCGTCGCGCCCGAGAGTTGCGTCGTCTCGGCAATTCGCGGACGATTGTCGCCGAAATGCTGCTCGACGTCGCGGCGTTTCAACAAGAGGAGACCGGCGTCGAGCTTGCCGACTGGAAAGAGCGTCAGAAGGAGATCGAGAGAACGCTTCGAGAGACGGTGCTTCAGCGCGAACACGAGGCGCAGTCGGCGCTTTTGGAGACGTGGGGGTTCAAATTTGGCGCGCTCGATCGCGAGGCGCTGGTTGTCGACGACGATTCTCAGGAGCGCGACGACGTCTTCGGCGACGACGTGAAGAAGAGCGGCGCGGTCGGCGCCGGGGTCGGGGCGGCGATTGGCGGTATCGTCGACGTCGCGTCGGCGGGACTGACCTTTGGAACAGGGCTGACGATCGGCGCGTTTCTCGGCGGGCTGATCGGGGGCGGCGGCGTGATGGCGTATAATTCGAAGTACGACAAGAAACGTAAACGCCTGTCGTCGCGGGTGTAGAAACGGGTCGTCGAGGCGCTGACGGCGCGCGGGGTCGATCTCGTCCGCAAACTTCAGACTCGCGGCAAAGCGATGGAGGACGCGACTCCCGCGACGCTCGCGGCGCAGCCGCCTCGAATCGAGCTTCCCGATCTTTTCAAGACGCTCGAATCCTTCTCGCGGATTCCCGGATATTCGAAGCTCAACGCAAGCGGATCGACGCTCGGTTTCGATTCTTTCGACTGGCGGCGCATTCCCGGCGCGTCGCTTCTTACGGGGGAAGAATATAAAACGCGCGACGAGGCGATCGCCATCCTTGCGGAACAGTTGCGCAAGGCGATTCCCGACGCGGAGTGAGGTCTCGACGTTTTTCGCTTTCAGGAGCGCGACGCGTTGTCAAAGAGCGTCGCGCTCTTTGGTTTCTTGAAGTCTTACTTTGAGATATTCGCGGCACTTCGTGAAGAATTCTTGGTTTTTCGCGTCTTGGTAATCGGCGTAACTCCATGGAAGCGCCCGCCATTCTTTCTTCGCATACATGAGCGTCGTTTCGGCGAAGATTCCGTCGCGCAGATAGATGCGGTGCGCATGGTCTTTCGTCGAGGCGAGAATGAGCTTGCCGAGTTCGATATAACCGGGGTCGAGGTTGAGAGGACGCGGGGTCGGGGCGCGCCCTTGAGCGTAGAGCGATTTGCCGATTTCTTCTTCCCAGCGGTTGGTTTGAATCTTAATCGGCGCAAGGTCGCCTGGGTCGACGAGCCGTTCGAAGACCCAGAACCGTTTCGGGAGCGCGTCGCCCATTTCTTTAGCGTAATAACTCGTGAAGTCATCGAAACGGTAGACGTCGCTTTCGAGCGCGATCGGACCGAAGGCGTCTTCGACGCGTTTTCTTCCGAGTTCCGCCGCTTCCTCCGTCGCGGCGAACGTCGCGATCAGAAGCAAAACGGGTTGCGGTGTTCTGATTTCTCCCATGCGAGCGGTTCCTTATGAAAAGACGGCGATTGGGATCGGTCGAGGCGCGACGTTTCTATTCGTTGAAACTGATTGTCGCGGACGTTTACGTTCTAAACGACCTTGTCATATTACGCCGAGCGACGTAATTGTCAACGCCTACGTCAAAACGAAGACGATTACTCGCTTTGTAATCTTAAATAACAATGTGGAAGGATTTCCTAATCTGGCGCTTGTTCGAATATGAATGTTCTTTAGTAAGAGAGATAAAGGATGAAACAGGAATATGTAATAAAAGATTTTGGACGTCGCCTGAGTCCAAAATTCGCGCAGACTTCCGAAAAACGGCGTTTCATGGACAAAATTTTCTTTGTTTGCTATTATACCCTTTTATACCCTTTTATACCCTTTGCTGTTGGGTATAACGAGGGTATAATTAGCGGTAAAGTTATGATCGAATTGGAGGATCGTTATGGCGGATCAAAGCATACAGGATAAGATTGCGGCGCTGGAGGAACGGATCGCGGGACTTCCGAAAGGGTTTATTGGTCGGAAAATCATCAACGGAAAGGAATATTTCTACCAGCGTTGGACGGAAAACAAGAGGCGGCGCGAAAAATACGTTCCCGCCGACGAGGTTGAAGCGCTCAGAAGCGGCGTCGAAACGCGGAAAAGGCTGGAGGTGGAACTCAAAACGCTAAGTAAACAAGCGTCTGTCGTCGCGTCGGCAACGGCGTTGACGGCGCGACCCTTTTTAACCAACGTACGGACGGGCAAAGCGCTTCGCAACTTTGCCGCGCCGACGCTATCCTTCAAGAAGCGCGATTGTTTCCGCGCGCTGCGCGAATACCTTTATGGACCCCGTCAGGACAAAATCTTCATTCTATACGGTCTGCGGCGGACCGGAAAGACGACGCTTATCCGGCAGATTCTCGCCGAAATGACGGATGAAGAACTCGCCAAAACCGCCTTTATTCAGATCGCTCCTAACGACTCGCTCGCCTCTGTGAATCAAGATCTGAAATACTTGGAGGAGGCGGGGTTCCGTTACGTCTTCCTTGACGAAGTCACGCTTATGAAGGACTTCATTGGCGGCGCGGCGCTTTTTTCCGACGTGTACGCCGCTGGCGGCATGAAGATCGTAACGTCTGGAACGGACTCGCTAGGCTTCCTTTTTTCCGAGGACGAGCAGCTTTATGACCGCTGCGTTCTGCTCCATACGACTTTTATCCCCTATCGGGAATTCGAGCGAGTTCTTGGCGTAAAGGGGATTGACGAGTACATCCAGTACGGCGGCGTCATGAGCCTCGGCGGCGTTCGTTACAATGAAACGTCTACCTTCGCAAGCAAATCGGGCGCGGACGAGTACGTTGACAGCGCCATTGCCCGGAATATCCAGCATTCGTTGCGATATTATCAGGAAGGCGGTCATTTCCGCAATTTACGTGATCTCTATGAGCGCGACGAGCTGACTAGCGCCGTCAACCGCATTGTCGAGGACGTCAACCGCCGCTTCACGCTCGAGGTTCTTACCAAGGACTTCCGATCAAACGATCTAGAGATATCCCGGAAAAACCTGCGGCGCGATCGGAAGCGACCTACAGACGCGCTGGATCGCGTCGACCTCGCGGAAGTTACGGAACGACTGCGGCGTCTGCTGGAAATCCGCAATCTTCCGGAACAGACCGTAAAATTAACCGCCGCGCATGTCTCGGAAATTCGGGAATATCTTAACCTCCTCGATTTGACTTATGAGATCGACGTGTTTGCGCTTCCCTCCGCGAAAAAATTGCAGAACAGGACGATCGTCGCCCAGCCAGGGTTACGCTACGCTCAAGCAACCGCGCTGGCGAGCAGTTTACTGCAGGATCCGACTTTTAACGATCTCTCCCTGTCGGAACGCAACTTTGTCCTGGATCGCGTCCAGAGCGAGATTATGGGACGAATGACGGAGGATATCGTATTGTTGGAAACGGCGCTTGCCAACCCGAAAAAGCAAGCGTTCGTTTTGCAATTCGCCGTGGGCGAGTTCGATATGACGGTTTTTGATCCCACGACCGCGTCCTGCGAAATTTATGAGATCAAGCATAGCGCCGAGGTCGTTCCGGAACAGACTCGCCATTTGATCGACCCGCAGAAATGCGCGATGACAGAACGTCGCTACGGTCCGATTACGGGGAAATACGTCCTCTATCGCGGCGCGACGCGCGACGTGGACGAAGTTCGCTATGTGAACATAGAAGAATATTTGAAGAGTTTGGGATAAGGTTAATAACGGTTTTGACCCATTCGAGAAGGATAAAATCGATTTCTCGACGATTTCGGCTTATCGTCGGAAGCAATTGGCGAATATCTAGAAAACCGTCGAGTCGACGAAAAGAGGCGCGATCATCCAGGGAGGACGACCGCGCCTCTTTTAACAACAAAGCGATTTTGAGGTCTAATTCGTTTCCGATCAAACCGAATCTGACGTCGCCGCCAACGAGCGGCGACCTAGTGTTTTCGCTAGTTCGCGGAAGGAACCAGTTCGCGCCATGAGGCGAATACCGTCCGCCGCGACGTCGCGGCTCAGTCGAGGGAGACGGCTTCTTTACCGCGCGGGGTCGCCATGGCGCCCCAGACTCCGTGAGGAGATTTGCCGGCGATATTATCGTTATCGGAGAAGGTGAGATCTCCCGCGTCGATCGTGTCGGAGACGAAGCGGACGGAACCGTCGAGCATCGCGACGTTCACGCCGCCGGAGTGAGCGCTGCCCGCCGCAACCATAAACATGGCGTCTTGGCAGCTGCCGTTAGAGTTGGCGTTGGTGCCGGCGCAACTCGGAGAGTTCGGGGGTAGAACGGCGCAGAAGTTCGTGTTGCAGCACGCGGCGTCGCTCCAACGACGACCTTTGACCGCCCAGGTCGTGCCGCTGAGCGTGCCGTCGGCGTTGCGCAGAGCGAGACATGCGGCGCCAGACTGGCTGTACATCGAGCTTAACTTGGCGACGCCGGACGCGGCGTCCGCGTCGTCGTCGGCGGAATGGTCGGAGACGGCGATTTCGCCGAACGCCATCGTGTTGCTCGTGCCGTCTTTAATCGCGCCAAAGGTCGTTTCGCCCGCGAGGGTTCCGTTGACGAAGACGCCTCGGCGTTTCTTGTGGACGTTGTTGAGGTGACCGTCGCCGCGGTTGGAGCTGTTGGCGGGCGAGTCGCCGACGCAGCACGCGTAGGAACAGCGTCCCATGGCGTTCTCAGCCTTAAGGTTGTTGCCGTTGCCTTCGGAGGGGCAGACGAACGCGGCGATGTGCGCGCCGCAGGGGTTGTAATCTAAACCCGCAGGATAGGTTCCCGAGGCAGTCAGAACGTGATAGTCGATCGCCCCGTCTTGAAGGACGTTGTTCTTAATCGCGTCGAAAACGGCGGTTTGTTCAAGGAAGGGGAGAAGCAGCGCCTGAACGGAAAGACGAGACTTAACGCGCGCTTCGATGGCGCCGCTGGCGCCGGTCCATAAGGCGTCGTCGTACTGGTTCGGGATACGCTTATGGGCGTCGGCGAAGTTCTGAACGCCAAGGCTCAGCTGCTTCATGTTGTTCGTGCACTGCATGCGTCGCGCCGCTTCGCGAGCCGCCTGAACGGCGGGGAGAAGGAGGCCGATAAGAATGCCGATGATGGCGATGACGACGAGAAGCTCAACGAGCGTAAACCCGCGTCGGGTCTGAGATTGAGAACGAAACATTGAAATGTCTCCTAAAACGAGGGACTGAATAAAACGAAAAACGGAGTAGGAAAAGGGGATTATACGGACAAACGAATGACGAATCAGCAGCAGCCTTTCCTACAACGAGACCTGCTCTCGACGCTTTTTCCTATTGGAAAGGCGTCGAGAGCGATTTTCAAATTTCAACGGAATAAAGTCGTTAAAACAAGTTGGAAACGAAACAATCAGTCGAGGGTGACGGCTTCTTTGCCACGCGGGGTCGCAAGAGCGCCCCAGACGCCGTGCATACTCTTGCCGCGATAGCCGTCTTGGTTGGCCCAAGTCATATCCCCGGAGTCGATCGAGTCGGAGACGAAGTGGACGGAACCGTCGAGCATAACGACGTTGACGCCGCCGCTATGGGCGCTTCCAGCCGTAATCATCGCAGAACGTTCGCTAAGCGTCCCATTCGAGGAGGAGCAGCTGGGCGAGTTCGGAGGCAGGATGCACGTGAAGTTCGTGTTCGCGTAGTCCGCGTTGCACCAGCGGCGCCCCTTTTCCGCGTAGGTCGTGACGTTTTCAGCGAACTGACCGTCCGTTCCGCGTAGGTTAAGGCAGTTCAGCGCCGGGGCTTCCTGCGTTCTAGACAGGTAGCCGATTCCCGTGCTGATGTCGGGGTCGTTGGCGTCGGTGGCGATAATGTCGGAGACGGTAATCTCGCCGAACGCGATCGTGTTGCTCGTGCCGTCTTTGCAGGTCGCCAACGTCGTTTCGCCGACGAGTCGACCGTTGACGAAAATACCGCGGTGAGCCTTCTGAGCGCCTTGGGTGGCGGCGTTCGTGAGGCTAAAGGACATGTCGCCCGCGCAGCACGCGTAGCTGCAACGTCCAAGGTGGTTTGCGGCCTGCTTCGAGAGGGACGAAGAACCCATCGCGTTGCCGTCGGAGGGGCAAAGGAACGCGGTGACGACCGTCGCGTACGGGTTGGTCGATTGATTGGTCGGAACCTGTCCCGCGTCGGTCGGACTGGGCGCGTAAGCCTTGTCGCCGCGAGAAGCAGCCTCTTTAAGACAGGTCATAACGACTTCGTAAAGCGCCGTCTGTTCGAGGTAGGGAAGGAGCAACGTTTGAGCGGAAACGCGACTCAGGCGTCTTCCGGAGTCGCCGCCGGCGTCGTGCGAGTAACCAGAGATTCCAGTGATCACCGGATCGCAGTACTGGTTCGGGATGCGGTTGTGAGCGTCGTTAAAGTTCTGAACCGCAAGACCCAT
>CAMZHY010000167.1 GCA_947307005.1 uncultured Planctomycetaceae bacterium | reverse complement strand
TTTCGCGCCGAGATTCAGAACGCCCTGACACGCCTTTAGCAGCGGTTCAAAATCGTAATCGTCGACAACGTCTCGATTTTCAGGATCGAGGAAAAGGTCGCGGGACGCGTTCCCTCCCGTCGCCTGCATAAACTGGACGTGTTCGACAAATTCGCTGAGATTGGCGCCTTCGTCTTTAGGCTGGAACTGAAACGTTTGGAACTGCCAGATGTTGACGGTCGAAACTTTGTTGCCGATCGTCTTGCCGCGTTTAGTCGCGTCGACGTTGACGCGCAGGACGGTCGGACTCGCCGCGTGAAGCGACGACGCGGCGAGTCCGAAAAGCAAAAGAAAAGCAGACGCGCGCCAAAAAGCGTTTAAACGCCGCGTCGAACGATTAGTCGTGAACATAACGAACGCTCTTTCCAAGCGGATCATTCAGTTTCGCAGGTCATGACGAAAGACCATTTGTCAAAGTACAAGTTGCCGCCGTCCCATTCGATTTCGCCCTTCTGAAGGTCGACCGGCTCGCTTCGGAAAAACTTCTTAGGAATGAAGAAGGGACGCCCGATCGAATCGTTGATAACGAGACGATACTGGTCGAAGGAGCTCTTGTAGAAGTTGCGAACGATAGGATCGTCGCTCTTCATGAGACCGTAAGACATATCGATCGGAACCCAACCGACGCCCTCGTAGTAGACTTCGCCCCAGTCGTGCATGCCGCAAACGGAACTGTTGGCGCGCATCGTCCAGCCGCTCTGCCATTTCGCGGGAATTCCGACGGAACGGCACGCGGAAATGAGCAGAAGCGTCAGCATTCCACAGTCGCCATGACCTTCGCGGATAACGTATTCCGGAATGCACGGCATCGTTCCGTACTCGTTAGAAGACGCCCAAGGATAGGTCGCGTCGATCTTGTCAAAGAGGAGCGAAACCATTTTGACGGGATTCGTTTCGTCGCCGACGATCTCCTTCGCCCATTTCGTCATAGCGTCGGTCTTGATCATATGGGGAAGATACTCGGCGGTATACGTCTTGTAGATTTCGCTGTCTTTATCGTAGGGTTTGACGGCGGCGATTAGCGCGTCCTGATCAAAATACTGGGCGTAGCTCGTCGTCTCAAAGGAGAATTTGAACACGGTATCCTGATCCTTAACCGCCTTCTTCTCCATGTATAAGGTGCGCTGAAGATCTGTTTCCGGAGAAAGTTTCCAGACGTCGCCGTCGGCGGCGAGAAGCTTAACGTTCTGCTGACGCGCGCAGGATTCGCGGGGGAAAGGCGCCCAATATCGAATCGTTTCGCCTTCGGGAATCGTATTGGCGGGAATCGTCGCGACGCAGGTGAAGACGTTTTTGCGTCCCTTGGAAAGCTTGCCTAACGTATCCGATTGCGCGGCGATTTCAGCGCAGTTCTGGAGCCGCGCCTCGCGACTTTTCTTGTCCAACGCGCTCTCGACGTGTTTGGCCCGAAGTTCGGGATCAAGTCGCCAAAGATTGTCGACCGCGTTTTTGAAATAACAACGCTTGCCGTCGATCAAGCGCATTTCAAGGCTGCGCGCCGCTTCCCAGCGTCTCATCGCTTCGTCGCTATTGTCGTAGCCGTCGTCAGCGAGTTGGCGTTTAATCTCAGATTCGTCGTAACGAAATTCAATGCGAATTCGACGCATGAGTTCAATGTACCAATCCTTTTGAAGTTGTTCTTCTGGAGAAAGATCGGTCAGTTTATCTAGTTCGGCGGTCGCCTCGGCAAATTTGCTTTTTTCGATCAGATCAAGAACATTTTTGCTCCAATCCGTCTGGGCAAAGGAACTCGCGCAAGATAGAATAACGATAAGCAGGGTCGCCAACCCTAGAAGGAGGCGCGGAAACAAACGCGTATTTCGCATGACGATACCTGAAAGGGTTTAGAAGTGAAAGCGCGGCGTCGACGCCGTCGCCGACGTCGCTCGAACGCCGTAAGTATACGCGCGTCGGAACGAGAACGCAAGTAGGCGACGAACCGTCCTCGTTTTTAGTCTTCGACTTCAATCGCAAACGAACGGCATTCCGTTTCACCCTTGAAAGAATTGGAGCAACTTCCTATATGAAAAGAATTACCGCCGTCGTCGCGCTGACGCTCGTTTTGTTTTCCGCGTTGACGTCCGTTCGCGCAGACGAAAAGCAAGAGCTTGAATCAAAGATTCGTGAAATCGGCTCGCAATTCGCGCCAGACTCGCGCCTTGAACTCTTCAACGTCGTAATCGACGAGGGAAAAGCACGCGTCGAAACGACGTCCGCCGACGCGAAAAACGCCGTTTTAGCGCTCGCGGCTGATTTTCCGCAGTGGGAAATCGTCGCGTTAAAATTTCCCGAAGAAAACCCTGAACTTGACGGCAAATGGCGCGCGATCGTCAACTATTCGACGATACAGCTTCAACAAGGTCCCGATTTCGCGACTGAATGGAGCACGCAGTCGCTTATGGGAACGCCCGTGAAAATTTTGAAAAAAACTCCAAGCTACTGGATTTTGATCCAGAATTACGACGGCTACATCGGCTATACGACTAAAGGAAGCGTTCATCCTTTAACGGAGGACGAATTCGCTAAATGGCGCGACGCGAAGCGTCTTATTTGGCTCGCCAATTTCGGTTCGATATATTCGGAACCGCGAGACGATTCAGCGACGATCTCCGACCTCGTCGCCGGCGACGTCGTCGTCTGGGAAAACGAAGAAACTCAGAACGGATTCTATCGGGTCGAAACTCCTGACGGGCGTCTCGGTTGGATTCCTGTCAAAGATTCGATGGAATGGGAGGAATGGTCGACCTCGCGCGAACTGACAAGCGAGAATCTCATCGCCGCCGCGCGCAGACTCCTTGGGCATCCCTACGTCTGGGGCGGAATCTCGGCAAAGGGAGTCGACTGCAGCGGTCTTGTCAATTTCGCGTTTATGCTCAACGGCTACAATATCCTGCGCGACGTCAGCCAAATTCGTCGCGAGGGAATCGACGTCGACATGTCGCAAGGTTGGAAAGGCTATCGCCCGGGCGATTTACTGATCTTCGGTCAACGACGCGAGGGGCGCGAATGGAAATGGCGCCACGTCGGAATTTATATCGGCGACGGACGTTTTATCCATTCGGCGACCGTCGTCCATGAAAACAGTCTCGATCCGAACTCGCCGGACTACGATCCAGGCAACGCAAAGGAACTAATCAAGGTCGTCCGTATGATCGGCGCGCCTGAAACGAAATATTTTCATCCCATTTCTAAAAACGCGTTCTTCGGCATGTGACTCCGGACAAAACGCAAAAATCTTCTCGAAAGGAGACGACGTACTATGATTTCAAGACGCGATTTTGCGCGACGCGCCGCGACGGGACTCGTCGGCGCCGCTTGGCTCGCGGGAACGGGATCGCCGCTTCTGCGCGCGGACGAGCAACCTGCGGCGACGTCCAACAAACTCGGCAAGATGAACCTCTCGTTTAAGCCGTATCTGCTGACGCTGCGTCATGCGTTTGGCGTCGCGAGCGTTACGAGAACGACGACGATGGGCGTCCAAGTTGAAATCGAACTCGACGGCGTCGTCGGTTACGGAGAGGCGTCGATGCCGCCGTATCTAAGCGAATCCACGGAATCCGTCTTGGCGTTTTTGAACCGCGTTGATCTGAGCCAGTTTAAGAGTCCGTTCGAGATGGAAGACATTCTCGGCTACGTCGACGGTATTTGCGAGAACAACGCCGCCGCCAAGGCGTCGATCGATTTGGCGTTGCACGATCTTGTCGGAAAACTCATTGGTCAGCCGTGGTGGCGCATCTGGGGACTCGATAAGGAAAAGACGCCGACGACGATGTACACGATCGGAATCGACGAACCCGACGTCGTCAAGGAGAAGACGAAAGAAGCGGCGAGCTTTGAACTCCTCAAAGTGAAGCTCGGACGCGATAAGAAGAGCGACCGCGAAATGATCGAATCCGTTCGCGCCGTTTCGGACAGACCGATCGCCGTCGACGCCAACCAAGGATGGAAAGACAAGATTTACGCGCTTGAAATGATCGAGTGGCTCCACGAACAGGGAATCGTTCTCGTCGAACAGCCGATGAAGAAGACGAAAATCGACGATATCGCATGGATCACGGAGCGCAGTCCCCTTCCCGTCATGGCGGACGAATCCCTCCAGCGTCTAACCGATATTCCGAAACTCAAAGGAGTCTTCTCCGGGATCAATATCAAGCTGATGAAGTGCACGGGGCTACGCGAGGCGTGGAAGATGCTCAATCTTGCCCGCGCGCTCGACATGAAAGTGATGGTCGGATGCATGACGGAAACGTCGTGCGCGATTTCCGCTGCGGCGCAACTTTCGCCCGCCGTCGACTGGGCGGATCTCGACGGCAACCTCCTCATCTCCAACGACTGCTTCGACGGCGTCAAAACAGCCCCGAACGGCAAACTGATCCTCTCCGATCTCCCCGGTCTAGGAATCGTCAAGCGCGACAAACCGGTCAACCGTCTCGACACGCTGTGAATTGACGCGTCGGCGTCTTTGCAATTCCTTACGAATTAACCTTTCGTCTTGACGTCAGACGGTTCGAGATTAGAATGAAGGCGCGCGGTGGACGGGGCGTTCCTCCGTCTGTCGTCACGTCCCCATAGCTCAATTGGATAGAGCGTCGGCCTCCGAAGCCGAAGGTTGCAGGTTCGATTCCTGTTGGGGACGCTTTTTTTTCTTGCGCAGAAGAAGCCGAGACCATAAATAGGCGGCGTCTATATGAAACGGGACTCCCCAAGCGTTGCGAGGAGAGTCCCGTTGCGCTAATCTAGAAAGACGCTAAGCGGCGTTCATTCGCCGTTTTCGGAATCCGTTTCTTTGACCTCAAAAACGGTCCTTGCTTCCAATTCTCCGACGTCGATGAGGCGGATAGGATTCTCTTCGAGCTCGCCCGTGATCTGCATCGCGTATCGTCCATTCAGGACGTTGTCGAGGAACTCGCCGAGAAATTCGGCGCGCCATCCCGTTCTCAAGCGCGGCTTAATGTCGGCGGGGAGCGTTCCTTGGCGCGCGGCGATCGCCTCGCGAACGTCTCGCGTCGTCATGACGACGCTTGGCGATATCTTGCGTCGTTGGCAGTATTGCGTTAAAAGTAGACACACTAGTTGCGACGCAATTTTATAGACGGGATAATTATTCGTCTCCAGTTTCGGTTTTTGATCTTCCGGCAAATCCAGAGCTTTTTGAATCACGCCGCAGATTTCTCTAATCCAAGGCGAATCCGCCTTTCCGTTGAGTCCGCGAGTCACGGCGACGCGCTCCGGATCGGCGGAATGGCGCTTAGCGAGCGCGACGATCAGATCGTCGCGCATAACGCGATGCGGAGGCGTGTTGCGCGCGACCGCTCGATCCCGACGCCAACGCCAAAGTTCGCGAACCGTCGCAAGTTCCGTTCGCGTTCTAATCGTCGGCCCCGTAATCTTGCGCCAACTCTCGTCGACGAAGGTCGTCTTGAGCGATTCGGCGAACTCCGCCATTTCCTCTTGGAACCAATTCGACCGCCCTTGGGCGTCGAGTTCACGTTGGAGCGTTTCGACAATCCGCCCGAGGTAACAAACGTCTTGAAGGGCGTATTGAAGTTGCGCCGAAAGAAGCGGACGTCGGCTCCAGTCGGTCAACGTTTCCGATTTCTCAAGATTCACGCGAATCGTTTGCGCCGTAAGCGACTTGAAATTCAGAGGATAACCGAGACCAACGAAAGCGGCGGCAAGCTGAACGTCAAAAATTTTCGACGGCAAACGCTTTACCGCGCGATAGCAAAATTCAAGCTCGCTACGACATGCGTGAACAACCGCAAGCGTGTCGTCTCGGCAAAAGCGTTCCCAAAACGGCGTTAAGTCGTGAATAGAGAGCGGATCGAGAATATAGTCGCCCGTCTCGGTAGAAACTTGAACGAGACAGAGATCAGGACGATAGCGACCTTCCGAAATAAACTCCGTGTCGCAACCGATCCAAGACGACTTGTCTGTTTCGTCAAGAAAACGCAACAATTCGCCCTGAGTCTCGACAAATTTAAAAGGAACCTTATTTTCAGGATTTGCCACAATAGACTTCCCCTACAAGACAGAAAAGCGAGTCCACCCTTCAAACGACTCCCTTCTTCACGTAATCGTATTGTCGAAATTAATCGCGTTTAAGCGTCTCCCACGCCGCTTCCAATGCTTGAGGAATCGATTTTGCAGAACAAACCGTCGTCATAAAATTAGCGTCGCCATTCCAACGCGGAACGACATGCCAATGAAGATGTCCTGGAAGCCCCGCGCCCGCGACGCGCCCAAGATTTAAGCCGACGTTAAACCCCTCGGCGTTCATTTTCGTCTCGATTCGAGCGACCCAATAAGCGATCTCGTCCGCCAACTCGAGACGCTCTTCAGACGTCAGCATCTCCAAACGCGAAAGATGACGTTTCGGCGTTATCAACAGGTGTCCGTTGTTATACGGATACCGATTCAGGAGAGTCAACGTCGTTTCGCCGCGTCCTACGACTAAGCGTTCGCAACCATGTTCGACGTCGGCGGCGGCCTGACAAATAAAGCACGAGGGATCGCCGCCGGGCGCGACTTGGACGGGCGTCGGCTCCTCTTTCTTTTCCGATTTAATGTACGCCATCCGCCATGGCGCCCACAAAATATCGTGTTTAGGTCCGTTTTCCATAGCGACGTTTGCCTTTCTCTGAGGAATTGCTCGAACGCTTCGACGTTACGGTAGGAAAAGGCGAATATTTTTTCACGGACGAAACTGGCGAAGAATTCGTGGAGATTCCAGGCAAACCGTCTTCGTCCGTCGCGTCGACGACCGACAATTCCGAAGGCGATTGTAAGTCTAACGCGGAACTATCCTCCGCGTCCGTCGGTTCGGCAGTCAAATCTTCTGCAACGGCGCGTTCGTACTGTTCGTCGCGCGGGTCCTCGTCGGCAACGCTCTCGCGCGGTCGAAACGCGTTGGGTCCGAGCCAGAGAGAATCTTGCAAAGAAGAAGGTTCCTCCGTCGCGACAACCGGCGGGTTAAAATCGACGCGATTCCATCTCGCGGGACTATCAAGTCGTTGAGAGGTCGCGTCGAAAATAGACGTCTCGTCCAAAACCGGGGAGTCGTCGCTCAGGTTGATTGTGAAATCGTTATTGATCAGCCCCTGTTCGGGCGCAAGATTTCCCATTGGCGAGGACGCCCTGACGCCGCTCTTTGATTCGAAGCTCGAGTTCTCTCCCGGGACTTCGACATCGGAATCAGCCTCGTCGTCCGGTAGAGAAATGATAAAAGGCTGATTCTCGCCGCCTAGGCTTGGCGCGACGGAAGAAGGAAGCGCCTTTCGCGTTTCATCATAAGGAGGATAATACGCGCGCGTCGAAACGTCGTTCGTCGACGCTACGACGTCCGTCGAAGACTCCGTCTCCAATTCGTCGGACTCGCCTCGCAAAACGACGCGTATTTTTCCCTCTTCCGATGCGACTCTTACCTTCTCAAGTTGATCCGACGTCAACAGCGCCGAAATCGTAGAAACGCGCACCGCGCCGTCTGCGCCAAAACGGTTCTCGTCC
>CAMZHY010000166.1 GCA_947307005.1 uncultured Planctomycetaceae bacterium | reverse complement strand
GGGGCTTGGTCCTTATAATAATTACTGGCGAAAATGGAACGGAGCGCTCAGTAGAGAGCTTCCTGCGCGACAAGAGCCGAAAGGTTCCCTTGAGGCGGGAAGTTGGAATCCGCTCTTTGACGAGTATAATTTCGGCGGGGGAAGGTTGTACGTGACGACCCTGTCGATTTTATGCCTCGAAGTATATTATCGCTATCTCCCGATATACCTATAATTATAGAATGTTACGAAACATCGTTCGCCGCAACTTTAGCAATAAACAGGAATAAATCATGGACATTTCTCGAAGAAACTTTATGGCTTCAACCGCCCTCCTTGCGATGGTTCGTCCGGATCTTCTCGCTGCCGAAGAGAGTTCAGTCTCTGTCGTCAGGAATTTTTCTCGAAAAAACCTAACCTTTACGCAATCAAACGACGTCGTTCTTGGCGGTTTTTTCGGAACGCGTTATCGTAAATCCCTTGAACGCTTGAGTAAAGAACCTATTGACGTCGTCGATTTCGTGATCGACGACGTCAATTTCAACCAGAAGCGTCGTTTCTTCAACTATAGCGGCGACATCTCCGGCCGTTATATTGAAATTTGTTCGCTCGCTTCGACAAAGGACAAGCCCGTTACGGCGATTCTTCCGGAAGTTATCGACGAACTCGTCAAATATCAAAAACCGGACGGACATTTTGGACGCGAAGTCGACTGGAACAAACCGATCGACGTCGCCGGCTCCACCGATCAGTCCCTTGAAATGCCGATTCTGTGGGGTAACGGACGTCTTATGCTTGGGCTTTTCGCCGCATATGAGCGTTTTGGGAATGAGAAAGCGCTTGACGCCGCCAAGAAAATGGCGGATTTCTACGTTAATATCGTGTGCAAACGTTTTTGCGATCCCAATCGCATGGACGAATACAAGCAGACCGCCAAGGGATACGCGGCGGCGTACGTCACCTGCGTCTTCCACGGCATGGAGGGGCTTGTCCGCGCGTACAGAATTACCGGCGAAAAGAAATACCTCGACTGCGCTGTCGAAATGGCGGATTTCCACGAAGAATTTGACACGCTTCCGGTCGGGCACAGCCACGGCAGCATCAGCGCTCATGAGGCGCTTGTCATGATTTACGAGGAAACGGGCGACAGGAAGTATCTTGCTCGCGTCGTCAAACGCTGGAACGACGCCGTTTCTCAAGGATTCGTCTTCCCGACGGGCGGCGTTTGCGAGCAGTTTTACGTCGAAGGTCATAGCGACGAAGGTTGTTCGGAAGCGGACTGGCTCCGACTCAATCTTATGATCTGGAAGAACACGGGCGACGTAAAGTACCTTGATTCGGCGGAAAGAACGCTTTACAACGAGTATCAAATGAACCAGTGGCACACCGGCGGTTTCGGTCATCGCTATATGATTCCCGACAAAGACGGTTGCTTTGCATGGGGCAAACGTTATGCTGAATCCTACTGGTGTTGCAGTTATCACGGTCCGCTTGGATATTACGAATTCAAGGAGTATCTCGCCGTTGGCGACGAAAATCCTGAAACAAAAACTCCTCGTGTTTACTACAACTTTCCACTCGACTTTACTTCGACAATCCCTTTCAAAACTGGCGCGTGGAAAATCGAATCTCGTCAGCTTGAAGCAAAGAAAAACGTTCCTATCGTTGCAAAGGTCGCGCTCTCCGGACCTGCGAACGCCAAGGTCCAACTCGCTTTACGCGTTCCTGAGTGGTGCGACGAACTTGTCGTTTTGACGTCGGAAGGCGACGCCGTCCAAACGACGATCGAGGGACGCTACGCGCTGGTCGACGCTCAAGACGGTCAAGAGTTTGTCGTCTCCTATTGCGGCGCGCCCTACGCCGAAAACCGACGTTTTGGCAAAGTCAAACTCGGCGACGCGCAACTTGTTCTCCGTTACGGTCCTAATGTCCTTGCAGGTAAAGAAGATAGCGGCGACAAGATTCCCGACGTTGAATTAAAGGCTAACGAGGACGGTTCTTACGATATTCCCGATTTCCTGACGGACGCGTTCGATATGACGGACGAGGAGCGCGACGGAGCGCATCCGTTCGTCTTTAACGTCAAACTCGTGAAGTAATCTACTTTCGTTGAACTTGCGGGAATCGACGACGAACGCAAAACGTCGTCGATTTCCGCGCGTTGTTTTCTAAAGAAGTCGTCTGGCTTTTATCATAAAATTGATAAACGGTCGCTGTAACGCTAGAAATTCAACCTTCCACGTAATACAATACTTTCCGAAGGCTCTTTACGTTTGCCGTTGAGAAAGGCGTCGTCATGTCAGATAACAGTTCCGTTTTCAGCCGGTCCAAAATTGTCGCGTTTGGCGAGGTTCTTTGGGATATGTTGCCCGCCGGACCAAAACTTGGCGGCGCCCCCGTCAATTTCCTCTATCACGCCCACGTTCTCGGCGCTCAGGTTCAGGCGCTGACGCGCGTTGGAGACGACCAACTTGGACGCGAAGTCCTCGCGCGGTTCGCCAATCTTGAAATTCCGACCGAGTTTGTCCAAATCTCGCGCAACGCGCCCACGGGGGTCGTGAATGTTTCGTTGAGCGCAAACGGCGATCCGTCGTACGAAATCGTTGAAAACGTCGCGTGGGACGAGATCGCCGTCGATGAAACGACCGTAGAAAAAATCTTAGGTTTTCTGGCGGGTTCGTCGAAGAGCGCGTTCTATTACGGGAGTCTTGCGCTACGCTCGCAAAGCAACCGTCGAGCTCTCGAACAAATCGTGAAACCACTCCCCGCCGACGTTCTTCGCGTTTGCGATCTCAATCTCCGTCCGCCCTTCTACTCTAAAGAAACCGTTCGTTTTTCCCTAGAATCGGCGGACGTATTCAAGCTCAACGATTCTGAAGCGATCGAACTTGACAGGACGTTTCGCGACGTCCTGCCCCCATCGCTCGATTCCCTTGTCGGCGGCGACGCAGGGCTAGGCGAAGCGATTCGTCGCGACAAGGCGCAAGTCGACGCAGTTCTTGCGACGTGGGCCCGAAACTGGCGCGACCGCTTTGGGCTCTCCGCAATTATCGTAACTTGCGGCGCATCTGGCGCATATCTCTTTAACGGGGATCGCGCGAGCTACGCGCCTTCCGTCGAGGTTCAAGTCGCCGACGCCGTCGGCGCTGGCGATTCCTTCTCCGCCGTTTGCGTTGTAGGAATCTTGAACGGGGTCGACGACGCTAAAATCGTCGAGGCGGCCGCGAAACGCGCCGCGTTCGTCTGTTCCCAAGACGGCGCAACCCCTCCTATTCCCCCGGAAGACGCCAACCCTTTTTAAAGACTGAAAACGCTCCGCGCCGACCATCGCGACGCGAGTTGAAAAATGCAGGTGTTTTATGCTTTTCCCTACACCGAAAGACGTTTTGACCGTTATCGCCATAACCGTTTTTCTCAGCGTTACGCCCGTTTTCGCCTCTTCGGACGCGCAGGATAACTCTGGCGCTCAAAACGTCGCTCAAGTTTCTGCAGAAGAAGCCGCGTTTGTTCAAGCGCAAACGATTTCATTGGCGTTCAGACAGGCGTCTCAGCGCGCGCTTCCGGGCGTCGTTAAGATCGTCGTTCGCAACGCCGCAAAAGACCTGAACGCGGCGAAAGCTAAGTTGCCTTTTGCGGATTTGCTCCCTGAAATTCCGGACAAGAATCTCATTGAAGGCGGGGGGTCGGGATTCATTGTCGATCCTTCGGGCGTCGTCGTAACGAACAATCACGTCGTCGCGGCGAGCGCGCTCGGCAAAACGATATCCGTCGAGCTCAACGACGGACGACGGTTTGACGCGAAGAAGATCTTTAAAGACGAAAAAGCCGACGTCGCCGTCGTCATGGTCGAATCGCCTGAACCTCTGCCGTATTTGACCTTCGCCGATAGCGATTCGGTCAACATTGGCGACTGGGCGCTCGCGATCGGCAACCCGTTTATGCTCGGTTCGTCGGTAAGCGCGGGCGTCGTGAGCGCGAAGGAACGTTTTGTTGAGAAAGATTCGAAACTCTTCATCCAGACAGACGCGGCGGTCAATCCGGGAAATAGCGGCGGACCGCTCGTCAACCTTCGCGGCGAAGTCGTCGGGATCAATACGGCGATTGCTTCGAACAGCGGCGGATACCAAGGGATCGGCTTTGCGATTCCGTCGAATATCGCGCAGTGGGCCTACCGACAACTCGTCGAGAAAGGCAAAGTCGAACGCGCGTTTCTCGGCGCAGAGATTTCCCCAATCTCTTACGAAGATTCCAAGCGACTCGGAACTCCGCCCCAAACGGGCGTTCGTCTTGGAACGCCCTTTAAAGACTCCCCCGCCGCAAAAGCTGGACTGCGCAACAACGACGTCATCCTTGAACTTGACGGTAAAAGAGTCGAGTCGGTCGAAATGTTCGCCGCGACGATCGAGCGCGCCGACGTTACTCGAGACTATACTCTCAAGGCGCTACGCGACAACGCCAAAGAGCCCGTCGACCTCACGATTCGATTTGAAATCAAACCGGACGACTACGTCGGCGTTCCAATGACCGAAAAGATGGTCGAAAAAGGCGCTCATCATATCGACAAGAGCTGGGGCGTCATGCTTATTCTCCCGACTCCGGAATCCCTCTCTCGACTTGGAGTCGCCGACGCCGAAGGATTAGTCGTTCTCAACGCGGTTCCCGGCGGCGCGGCGTATCGCGCGGGTATTCGTAGCGGCGCGCTCATTACGAAAGTCGACGGTCGCGCCGTCAAAACGTTCGACGAATACGACGCGGCCAAAGACGAAACGACCGCCGAGGACGGACTCGACGTCGAGTTCAGACTCAAAAACGAGACCAAAACGGTTAAATTGCCGCTGAAGAAGCGCGTGTCTTGACGCCTTTTTAAACAGGAGCCGCTTTGCGGAAATATCATGATGAAATACGCGATTCAACTTTTACGCGTCATTCTGACGCTCGCCGTCGTCGCGCTCTTCTCGACCTCGGTTCTTTTAGCCCAAGAAGCGCCGTCGTTGGAATCCCCTCCTCCGACCAAAGAGGCCCCCGAAGGCTTCGTTTCCCTCTTTGACGGCAAGACGCTAAACGGTTGGGAAGGCGCCGAAAAATACTGGTCCGTTGAGGACGGTTGCATTACTGGACGTTCGACGCCCGAGACCCCCGTTCCTTACAGCATGTATCTCGTCTGGCAAGGCAAGCCCGTCGGAGACTTTACGCTACTTGCCGACTTCCGCATTGCGGAGGGCGGAAACTCCGGAATCGAATACCGCGCTTGGAAAGACGATTCGCGAGAGTTCGGGCTCAACGGCTATCAGGCGGATATTTGTCCCGGCGACATTATGGGAATCTTGTACGGCGAAGGGCTTGGCGAAATCATCGCGACGCGCGGCGAGTCGGCGACGTTCAATAAAGACGGCGTTAAAACGATCAAGAAATTCGGCGACGAGGGCGAAATCGCAAAGTCGATTCGAATGACGGGCTGGAACACGTACCGAGTCGAAGCGCGCGGAAATTGTTTTACGGAATACATTAACGACGTCAAAACGGCGGAGCTTGTCGACGAACGCGACAAATCGCCCCAAACGGGAATCTTCGGACTCCAGATTCATCCTGGGCCTCCGAGTTTTTTCCAGTACAAGAATATTTTCCTCAAGACTTACTGATTTGTGACGCGGCGTTAAGCCGGTGAAAGTTTTGAATATTTCACTCTTTAGTTAGGAGAAAAACAATGACAATCGACAGAAGAACGCTTTTGAAGACGGCGCTCGTCGCGTCGCCGATGCTTGTCGCCTCTCGCGTTTTGGGACTTGACGGCGAAACGGCTCCAAGCGAAAAGGTTCGTTTTGGCGTCGTCGGACTGGGCGGTCGCGGAACGTATATCGCAACGATCGTTCAGCAGGCGAAGGACTGCGAACTTGTCGCCGTGAGCGATATCTACAAGCCGCGTCTGGACGCCTACCTCAAGAATCGATCCGACTGGCTCAAGCCGTACGACGACTTCCGCAAGATGATCGAGACGGAAAAACTCGACGCGGTATGTTGCGAAACGGCGACGCATCAGCGCGCGTGGGTCGCGATTCATGCGATGGCGCTCGGCGCGAACGCCTACATTGAAAAGCCGATGGCCCTCACGATCAAAGAAGGTCGCGCAATCGCCGACGCCGCGAAAAAACTCGGACGCGTCACGCAGGTCGGCACGCAGCAGCGTTCGTTGCCCCTCTGCAGATGGGCGTGCGAACAGGTCGCTAATGGCGCGATCGGCAAGGTCAAAACGGTTCTTGTGCCGAACTTCGTCGGCCCTAACGTCTTCCCGGACGACGATCCTAAATACGCGCTCGATCCGAAGGACTGCGAACCGTGGTGGGACGTCTGGACGAACCAAGCGAAGCTCCGTAAATGCTGTCCCGAGGTTCAGTACAACTGGAGCAATTGGGGAGATTACGACGCAGGCGGTCTCTGCTTTGGCGTTTCAGGCTGGGGCACGCACTCCTTCGACCAAATGCAGATGGCGATCGGAACGAGTCTCGTCGGCCCGTCGCAAATCATCCTTGAAGAACCTTGCACAATTCAAGATTCTGGAAAATTCACGAACCGTCCGTACTCTGAAGACGAAACAGGCGCCGAGTACTACTCCATGGCGAAGGTCAAGGGACCGCGCGCCAAGATGAAGATGCTCTTCCCGAACGGAGTCGAAGCGCGATTCGAACTCGACGGCGACCGCGGCCCCGGACTCGGTTGCATTGTCGTCGGCGACAAAGGCAAGCTCGAAATCAACCGCCATAAGGTCGCTTCCAACCCGAAAGAAATCGCCGCGTCTCTTCCTGAAGAAGCGCGCAATACGCGCGACGAGACCGTCTACCACATCGAAAACTTCGCCGAGTGCATTAAGACGAAGAAAAAGTGCAACGCCGACATCGAAATCGGTCAGCGTTCGACGACGATTTGCGAACTCGTCAACATCGTCCGCGCTTGCGCCCCTGTCGGCGAGGTCATATATTGGAACTCGGAAAAGGAGGAGTTCGACAATCTGCCCGAGGGAAACAAGCGTCTCGCGCGTCCTCGTCGCGAAGGCTGGGAACTTCCGACCGTCTGAGTTTGTCGAATCGATTTGATTCCGTTTCTTCACTTTAGCGTACGCGGCGTTTTCAGAGCGACGTCTCTGAGAACGCCGTTTTCTTTGAGTTAGAGTTGCCCAACCGATACAACCCGCGTTTTCTACCTCTTCTCTTATTTGAACAAATCTCGCGTTTTAAAAATCCTTGACGATTTGAACCTGCGGTCTATAATGGCAGGCGCGTGGGATTAGATTTCGGCTAGTTCCTTTCGAGACCTTCGTTCGCGAAGGCGCGCCTTCCCTTTTACGTTACGACAAGAAGCGCCGTTATGGAAAAATCTCTTGATATCAAGCTTGCTCGGATTCTTAAGGATCGTAGTTGCGAAGACTTTATCCTCGCCGACGCAAAAGACGGCGATATGGCGTACGGTCTTTCTGCGCCAGGACTTAGTCCTGAAAACTATTCGTCGGAGTATCGATTCAAAACGCTTGACGAATATCGCGCGCAGATTCGGGAGGTTATTAAGCAGGGGCTTGTCGATATCGTTTTGATGAGCGCGAGCACGAATGAACAGTTGACCCTTCGCGAAGGGCTGTTCCAGAATTCGCCGTTGACCCCGGCG
>CAMZHY010000165.1 GCA_947307005.1 uncultured Planctomycetaceae bacterium | reverse complement strand
CATGTCGTCCATGTCAATGATGTACGAAACGACGGGGGACGAGCGTATTCTCAATCGTCTGCGTTACGTCGTTTCCGAACTGGCGGCGTGTCAGGAAGCGCAGGGCGACGGCTACGCGCTTGCGGAAGTCGCGGGACGGAACGTCTTTGAGGCGGTTGTCGCGGGAGATATCAGAGCGAGCGGCGGGTCGCTCAACGGAACTTTTGAACCGGTCTATGTCCTCAACAAGATTATGCTCGGGCTCGCCGCGATTTACGAACGTTGCGGAATCGAAGAAGCTAAACCGACGCTCGTCGCGCTCGCCGACTGGTTCGGCGAAGACGTCCTCGACAAGCTGTCGCATGAACAGATTCAAAAGCTTCTCGACTGCGAACATGGCTCGATCAACGAATCGTTCGTCGACGTCTATCGGATAACGGGCGACAAAAAATATTTTGATTGGGCGAACAAACTCAATCACGAGGCGCTGTGGATTCCCCTCTCTGAAAAACGCGACGTCCTTCCTGGAATTCACGCAAACACGCAGATTCCCAAATTCACAGGTTTTACGAACGTCTACCAGTACGGCGGCGACGAAAAACTTTACGAAGCCGCCGAATTCTTCTGGAACCTTGTCGTCGACAACCATACGTGGGTCAACGGCGGGAACAGCTCGGGCGAACATTTCTTCCCGCCCGACGAATTCGAAAAACGCGTTACGCTCAACGGAGGTCCGGAATCCTGCAATTCCGTCAATCTGACGAGGCTGACGGAAATCCTCTACCGATTCGACGGGGCGCCGAAAAAAATCGATTATTACGAACGCGTCCTCTATAACCATATCCTAGCGAATTTCGATCCTGAAGAAGGCGTCGCCGTCTACTACACGTCGATGCGACCCGGTCACTACCGTATTTACGGAACGCGCTACGATTCCTTCTGGTGCTGCGTTGGAACGGGACTAGAGGCTCCGGCGAAGTTCGGACAAATGATTTATTCCAGCGAAGGAGACGACGCCCTCTTCGTCAATATGTTCGTTCCGTCGACTCTTTCGTGGAAAGAAAGAGGCGTCGAGTTGATCCAGGAGACGTCCTTTCCCGACGAGAACGCGTCAAAGCTAAGACTCCGCGCAAAGAAGAACGAGAAATTTACCTTGAACATCCGAAATCCCTACTGGATCGAAGACGGTTCGCTCGTCGTTAAGGTCAACGGTTCGATCGTTTCGACAAACGAGGAGCGTCAAGAGGGTTACGTTTCGATTTCAAACGACTGGAAAGACGGCGACGAAATCGTCGTTGAATTTACGCCGAAACTTCAGGTCGAATTCTTGAAAAACAGCGACAAATACGTTTCGTTCCAGTATGGACCGATCGTCCTTGGAACGAAACTGGACGTTAGTCCGCTCGATAAATCTGAATTTCGACAAGAGCGCAAGACGGTCGCCGACCTCTCCGTTCCGGAACGCGCGACGCCGATTCTTTCGGGAACGCCGAAGGAAATCGCATCGCGCGTTTCAAAGCGCGACGCGAAGTCGCTCGCGTTCGACTACAAAGACGCGGACGGCGAGACGTCATTCTCGCTGATTCCTTTCAACCGCATTCACTTTAACCGCTACGTCGTTTATTTCCGGCGCGTCGGCGATCGCGACGAGCATTCTAAGTATCGGGCGCGAATTGCCGCCCGCAACGCGGAAGAAAAAAAGCTAGACGACATGACGCTCGACGTCGTCTTCGCCAACAACCCCTCGTCGGAAAAAGCGCATAAAATGGAGGCGGTAAAGTCCGGCGCGGGAGAGCGTCCCGAAGGACGGTGGCGCGACGCCTTTAACGGATACGTCCTCTACAATATGAAAGTGACGGACGAAAAACCGATCTGTCTGTATATCGTTTTCCTCGCCAACGACTTCGGCGCGCGAACGTTCGACGTCAAACTCGATGGAAAGGTCCTTGAGACAATCAATCTTGACCAAGAATCTCGAGGCGTTAAAACGCCGCTTTTCCGTCGCGTCGTGAAAGTTCCGCCGGAACTCGTTCGAGGCAAGAAGGAAGCGGCGATTACCATTCGCGGCAAACGAGACAACTACTCCGGCGGATTCTACGAAATTCGCGTCCTAACGCCCGTTGAAGGCGAAAACGTTCCAGACGTTTACCAATTCGACGGAACGACGTCCGATTAAAATCGCGACGTCCTTAGCCGTTTACATTTCCGTAAGTTATTCCTTTAAGCTATGTTGGATAAAAAAATGAAGGTTCCTCAATTATCTCGCCCCGTTATCGCGTTCATTTCGCTAATTGCGATCGGCGCCGCCTTTTCTGCAAAACAGGCTTCTGCCGCCAAACCCGAAATCGACTGTTCAAAGATTCGCGGCGCCTGTTATTTTTGCGGCGACGCCGAACAGGCGCGGCGCGAGCTTGGGTACGGTAAACGCGTCAACCTCAACGCCGTCCGATTCTGGACCTCTCAAGGACAGTATGAGAAACGCGGCGACGCGTATATCGCCGATATCGTAAAGTTCGTCCGCGTCTGCGACGAGTGCGGATACAAATGCATGCCGATTCTCTTCAACGGCAACGGTCTCAATCCCGCGACGATCGAACCGGACGCCTATCCTAAAGCCGACGCGTTTGCGACCGCGCTCGTCAACGCGCTCAAAGACGAACCCGGACTCCTTATGTTCGATATCATGAACGAACCGCTCTGCTGCCCTTACATTAACGCCGCGCCCAAAGAGGAACGCGAGGCGCGAGTCGAAAAAATTTGGGCGTTCCTGCGCCATGAAATCGCGGTTGTTCAACAGGTTGCGCCCGACGCGCTGACGACCGTCGGCTATACGACCGCGTGGGAAATCGAGGAATCGACCGCGAAAATGCTCGACGTTCTCTCTTTCCACGACTACAACGACACGCGCGAAAAAATCGGCGCCAACTTCAAACTTGCCGAAGAATGGGGACAAAAACTCAACAAGCAGGTCATGAATACGGAAATGGGGTGTCTTGCCCGCGCCAACCCGTATGAGTTGGTTCTCAAGTTCAGCAATGAAGCGAATATGGGTTGGTTCGTCTTCGAACTTATGATTCATGGCCGCTGCATTGACGAACATGGCGTCTTTTATCCCGACGGAACGATTCGAGACGCGGGCACAATCGCGGCGATGTTCGGGTGCTACCGAAACCGCGACGCCAAGACGGTCGTTCCGACGAACCCGAATCGCGAGGGCAAAGTCGACCGCGCGCTAGCGCTCCTGCGCGACGCGCTCAAAGAATATACGAGCGACGCGTTCGATTATCGCCGTAGCGACAAGAAAAAATTGCTCGACGCTTGCGAAGTCGGCGCCAACTTGCTCGAGGCGTGCGAACTCGTTCCGATGAGCGAACTGCCGACGACTCAAATCGAAGCGTTCCGCAACGACCCCAACGCCGACCTCTGGGAAATTCGTAAATTTGCGTATCGACTGGCAAAGCGTCTTGAAGAGGTCGCGCAGATTTTCTGATCGGAGAACGCTCGCGTTTTGATTCAAGAACTAAAAAAGCCTGCGGTTAAAACCGCAGGCTTTTCATTGGCGTTTGTCAGGATAAACGCAAAATGAGAGTGTCGGGGCTCGAACCCGAGACCTACGGATTAAAAGTCCGTTGCTCTACCAACTGAGCTACACTCCCAGCGTCGCGCGTATCAGCGCGAAACACATTGGGGAATTATAAGCGCCCATGCGTCATTGTCTAGGGGCTCTTCTCGACTTTTGGGAAAATCGCCGCGTTAGGGCGCGTCATAGTCGAATTCGCGCCAAACCATCGGACGGCTATGGCGAGACTCTATCCTCAAAACGACCTCGCCGTTGACGAAAATACGCACCGTTCCGCTCGATTGACTTACCGCGATCGCAACCGCGTTCGTGCTGCGACTCACCGCCGCGGCCGCCCAATGGCGCGATCCCAGTCCTTTGGAAAGGGTTATCATCGCGGTGGAAGCGTCGAGAAGTCGGCACGCCGCAGCCACGACCCCGTCGAGCGCGACGACAAACGCGCCGTCCAATTGCGCGATCTCTTTAATCCCCTCGCGCACGCGAGGATCGAAAAGGTCGCGCTCGCGACACTTGTATCCGCGCACAGGGTCGAATCCCGCGGGTTTGCTGTTTGCAAGGACGTTCTTCGTATCGCCGACGACGAAAAGCGTTCCCACCGATTTTCCCTCGCGACCTTCGCGACCAATTTCAAGCGCCAGATCAACTACCGTTTTAAGGGTTTTAAGAGGGACTTTCGTTTCGATTTTACGAAGTTCCTTGCCGGTAAGCCGCTCAAGATGCTCCCCTAAATTGATGACGCTGACGGAATCAAATCCATAGACGGAATCAAAGCCGCTGTAAAGCGCAATCAACCGCGAACCGGGCGTAAAATAGTCGTCGGCGACCGCTTCGAGAATCGAATGGGTGATTCGATCGTAGACGGGAGCGTCGTCTTCCAACTCTAATAAAACGGTGTTGACGTCGTTTTCTTTGGCGCCTTCGAGCGCCTCCGCGTTTGTCGCCGCCGCGACAAAATACGTGTCGCCAAGGAATTTCTTCAAACGCTTCCAATCGATTGGCGCGTCGAAAAGAAGGAGCAGTCCCGACGCCTCCATACGCTCGTTCATAAGGACGGCGTCGGACAAAATTTTCTGCAAGTAATCGGTAAACTTATAGGGTTCCATTGCGACGTCGAAGAATGTGGAGCGTAAAATATCAAGCAAAACGGGATCGAAACGACCTCCCGATAATAGTATCGTATGGTTTTCGGGGGCGTCAACCAAATTATTTTTAAAAGAGTCAAAATATAACGAAAATCACGACGGCAAAGGTTCTTTCCCGCCCCGAGTCGAAATATGAGTCAGATTCATGGAATAGCGATTCGCGTAAGACTTGCAGCGATCGTCAATCGGTCGAAAATGAAGTTTGCAAACTTTCAACATAAGAAACGCTAATCTAGGGACGACCTTTTATAATGATTTTTTAAAAAAATTTATAGACATACTTGAAAGAAGGTTTCAGCTATGTATGATTAGAAAACCGTCGATTACGAAATGTAATCGCATTATCCCAGTATTATTAGTTCGACAACATCCGTTAGGAGAGTAAACATGGCAACCGAACGCAATCCGTTTGAAATCGCGAAAGCCCGTATCGCCAAGGCGGCCGAGGCTCTGAATCTTGACGCCGCGACCACCGCCCTTCTCAGCTCGCCTCAGCGCGAAGTGTGGGTTAGCCTTCCCGTCAAAATGGACGACGGCTCCACGAAAGTCTTCCAGGGCTTCCGCGTTCAGTACAATACGGCTCGCGGTCCTGCAAAGGGCGGCATTCGTTGGTTCCCGACTGAAACGATCGACACCGTTCGCGCGCTCGCTTGCTGGATGACGTGGAAGACCTCCGTCGTCGATATTCCGCTCGGCGGCGGCAAGGGCGGAATCATTTGCGATCCTAAGTCGCTTTCTGAAACGGAGAAAGAGCGCCTCGCCCGCGCCTATATCCGCGCTATCGCGCCCGTCCTCGGCATCACGATAGACGTCCCGGCGCCCGACGTTTATACGAACGGTCAGATTATGGCGTGGATGATGGACGAATTTGAAAAGATTCAGCAGGAATGCCATCCTGGCGTCATCACGGGCAAACCGCTCGCACTCGGCGGATCTCAAGGACGCGGCGACGCGACGGCGCGCGGCGGCGTTTATTGCACCCGCGAATGCGCGAAGGCTTACGGAATCGACCTTAAAGGCAAGACGTGCGCGATCCAAGGTTTTGGCAACGCGGGTCAATTTGCCGCGACGCTCTCGGAAGAGCTTCTCGGAATGAAAGTCGTCGCCGCGACCGACTCCAAGAGCGGCGCGTACAATCCCGACGGCATTGACGCGAAAGCGTTGGTCGATTATAAGCTTAAGAATGGAACTCTCGCGGGCTTCCCCGGCGCCAAGCCGATCACGAACGACGAACTCATCGCGCTCGACGTCGCGGTTCTCTTCCCCGCCGCGCTTGAAAATATGATTACGGAAGAAAACGCGGGAACCGTTAAGGCGCAGATCATCTGCGAACTTGCGAACGGTCCGACCACGCCGGAAGCCGATAAGATCATCGACGCGAACGGTCTGCACCTCATTCCCGACTACCTCGCAAACGCGGGCGGCGTTACGGTCTCCTACTTCGAACAGTGCCAGAACGCGCAGAACTACTACTGGGAACTCGAAGAAGTTCAGCAGCGTCTCGATACGAAGATGACCCGCGCGTTCAAGGCGGTTTACGAAATGAGCGAAGCGAAGAAGGTCAGTCTCCGCGAAGCCGCGTACCTCGTCGCCATCAAACGCGTCGCCGACGCGATGAAACTTCGAGGATGGTGCTGATTCCTCCACGGAAACGCCAATAACGGCGCTAATTCAAAAACAACGTTCTAGAATCGACGGCGATTGACTTTACGCGACAACGCAGCGAGAGTTGGTCCGCCCTTTCAGGTAGCGTTCTTGTTAAGAGGTTCGACGTGAAAAGTTTTACAGCTTTCACGTCGAACCTTTTGTTTTTCCGTTGTCTCCGTCTACGTTCGCTGTATAATGACGCCGTCTCGACGACGTTTTTAGACGGTCGTCTCTAAAACGACAAGACGCCATAGGAAACATGAAATGAGTTACTGGCAGGATAAGATTGTACTGGTCACGGGGGGGTCCAACGGTTTAGGGCGCGTCATAGCGGAAACGTTCGGAGCGGCGGGAGCAAAGTTGGCGATCGCGGGTTTAGAACCGAACGACGTCGCCAAGACGGCGGAAGAAATGCAAGCGCAAGGAGTCGAAGTTCTTCCTCTTGTCGCAAACGTCACGAATCCGGACGACGCAAAAAGAATCGTCGAGGAAACCGTCTCGCATTACGGCGGGCTTGACGCGCTTGTCAACGCGGCGGGCAGAACGCATCGCGGATATCTCATGAAGACGCCCCTTCAAGAAATTGACGATCTTTGGCGGTTGAACGTCATGGGAACGATCGCGTGCACGCAAGCGGCGTATCCGCATCTCGTCGCGCGACGCGGACACGTCGTCAATATTGGCTCGCTCGCCGCTAAAAGCGCGGCGCGGTGGGTCGGAGCCTATCCCGTGACCAAACACGCCGTCGCCGCGTTCTCGCAGCAGTTGCGACTCGAATCCCAGCCGGACGGACTGCACGTTCTCCTCGTATGTCCCGGTCCCGTAAAAAGGGACAATCCTAGACTTTACGCATTGAAAGAGGCGGAAGGTATTCCGCAATCGGCGCTCATGCCCGGCGGCGGCGTCAAGGTCGGCAAGATCGACCCGAGAAAACTCGCGCAAAAAATACTCAAAAAGTGTGAGAAAAGAAGTCCCGAACTCGTTGTTCCCGGAAAGGCGCGTCTCCTTTTCGCTATCGAGCAACTGTGTCCAAAACTCGGAGACTGGATTGTTTTGAAATCAACTTGATTCGAACAAAGCCAGACGCCGCGCGCGTTAGTAAACGATCAAACCAATAAAAAAACCTCGCCGACAAGCGAGGTTTTTTTAAAGCGCCCCAACAAGGACTCGAACCTTGGACCCAGCGGTTAACAGCCGCTTGCTCTACCAACTGAGCTATCAGGGCGACTCGCCTTGCGACGAGATTTAAACCAGATTAGTAAAAGCGCCCCAACAAGGACTCGAACCTTGGACCCAGCGGTTAACAGCCGCTTGCT
>CAMZHY010000164.1 GCA_947307005.1 uncultured Planctomycetaceae bacterium | reverse complement strand
CAACCGCCGTTCTATCGACTCATACGCGTTTCAAAAACTTCACCTTCGCCGACCTTACCGACGAAATCGAACCGATCGCCGAGGTTTGGAAGAAGGAAGGGATTACGTTCGACGCGATTTATACGGGCTATCTCGGCTCCTACCGTCAAATGGAGCTCGTCGAGAACCTCATCGACGCGTTTCGTACGAAGGACAATTTTATTCTGGTCGATCCCGTGCTGGGCGACGCGGGGACGCTCTACGCGCGTTTCGACCAAGCGTTCGCCGACCGCATGGCGCTCTTCTGCTCGAAAGCCGACGTTATCACGCCCAATTTGACGGAAGCGGCGTTCATGTTGCACACGCCGTATCGAGAAACGGGCTACGACGAATCCTACGTTCACGAGCTGCTGCGAAGTCTTTCGGCGTTCGGCGCGAAGGTCGTCGTTCTCAAAGGGATTGACTACGGCGACGGCAAGCTCGGCGTCGTCGGCTATGATTCCAGAATCGACAAATTCTTCTCCTATTTCCACGAAAAGTTCCCCGGTCGTTACCACGGAACGGGCGACGTCTTCGCGAGCGCGGTCGTCGCCGCGATGGCGCGGGATCGTTCGATTCCCGAAGCGTTCCAAATCGCCGCCGACTTCACCGTCGCTTCCATTCGCAAAACGATCGCGAATCCAGACGCGCCCGACTACGGAGTCGATTTTGAACGCGCTCTTCCCGAATTTGTCGCAAAATTTGTCTGAAACTGCGTCCGAAGACGCGCGCCCGCGCCGTCTATCCTCGAGACGCGCCCTTGCGGAGGATCATATATGAAAAAATCTTGTCTCGTAAAACGCTGGAATCTCCGTCGCTTCTCGTCGTCGCTCGGCGCTTTGATCGTCGCGGCGACGGGTTTTTCCGGACTCTCGTCCGCCCAAGAACCGTCGGAATTCAAACGTCCCGAAGCGCCAAAATGCGACCAAAAAGACGACTACTTCGGAACGACCGTCGCCGACCCGTATCGCTGGATGGAAGTCGAAAAAACGCCCGAAATCCAGAAATGGATCGAAGAAGAAAACGCGCTGACGCAAAGCGTTCTGGAAAAAATCCCGTTCCGCGAAGAACTCCGCAAGGAGATGACGGACTGTTACGACTACGCGAGAGAAGGCGCGCCCAGCAAGCATGGCGACCGGTATTTCTACTCGAAAAATACGGGACTTCAGAATCAGTCGGTTCTGTATTATCGAACGTCCCTCGACGGCGAGGAAAAGCTTCTTCTCGATCCGAACGCGCTTTCCGACGACGGAACGGTCGCGCTCTCCGACTGCGAAATCTCGAAAGACGGAAGATACGCCGCGTTTGCGACCTCGACGAGCGGCTCCGACTGGCGCGATATCTTCATCGTCGATATTGAAAAAAACGAGCGCCTCGAAGACGCGCTTAAGTGGGCGAAGTTCACGAATATCTCATGGTATGGCGACGGGTTCTTCTACAGCCGTTACGACGAGCCTAAGAAAGGCGAAGAACTGACCGCAAAGAACGAGAATCAGAAGATTTACTATCACCGCGTCGGCGATCCCCAGGAAAAGGACGTTCTCGTCTTCTGCGACCCCGAGCATCCGTCGCGCAACTGCACGGCGTCCGTCGACGACGATGAAAAATGGCTCTTCGTCTATCAAAACGAATCGACCTACGGCGCCCGCGTCCTCTTCGCCAGTCTCGAAAATCCCGACAAGATCGGCGATATTACTCTGAAAACTCTCTATCCGACGTTCGATTCCGAAACGGGAGTCGTCGCCGTCAAGGACGACGTCTTCTACGTTCTTACCGACTATAAGGCGCCGAATCGCCGTCTCGTCAAGGTCGTTCCCGACGATCCGAGCCCGGAGAATTGGATCGACGTCCTGCCCGAATCGGACGCGCTCCTCGAGAGCGTCTCCGCCGTCGGCGACCGGCTTGTCGCGAAACGGCTCCGAGACGCGTCGAGCGAATGCGTCTTCTACTCCTACGACGGCGAAGAGTTGGGAACGCTCGAGCTTCCGGGAATCGGCGTCGCGGGAATCGTCGGGAAGAAGGACAATCCCGAGTTCTTCTACACCTTCACTTCTTACGTCTATCCGACAACGATTTACAGATACGACCTGACCAAGAACGAATCGTCCCTCTGGCGCGCCCCGAAAACAAACTTCAATCCGGAAGATTACGTGACGGAACGCGAATGGTACGTCAGTAAAGACGGGACGAAAGCGCCGATCTTCATCACCTACAAGAAGGGAATGAAGAAAGACGGTTCGAATTCGACGCTCCTTTACGGCTACGGCGGCTTCAACATCAACATGACGCCCTCCTTCAAACCGACGCGAATCCCGTATCTCAACCGAGGCGGAATCTACGCGGTCGCGATCCTTCGCGGCGGCGGGGAATACGGCGAAGAATGGCACAAGGCGGGAACAAAACTCCAGAAGCAGAACGTTTTTGACGACTTCATTTCGGCGGCGGAATACTTGATTAAAGAAGGCTACGCGTCGAAGGAAACGCTTGCGATTAACGGAGGGTCCAACGGCGGACTTCTCGTCGGCGCCGCGCTCACGCAGCGTCCCGACCTCTTCGCCGCGGCGGTCCCGCAGGTCGGCGTTCTCGACATGCTCCGTTACCACAAATTCACGATCGGCTGGGCGTGGGCGACCGACTATGGCACGAGCGAAGAAAGCGAAGAAATGTTCCGCTATCTGCTCGGATATTCCCCGCTCCATAACGTCAAGAAGGGCGTGAAATATCCCCCGACGATGGTGATGACGTCCGACCACGACGACCGCGTCGTCCCCGCCCACTCGATGAAGTTCGGCGCGACGCTTCAAGAACTCGCCGACCCGTCGAGCGTGATTATCGTTCGAATCGAGTCGAAAGCGGGGCACGGCGCCGGCAAGCCGACCTCGAAGATCATCGACGAAGCGGCGGATATTTTCTCGTTCATCTTGTATTACACGCAGAAGTAACGACAAGCCGCTTTTCGTCGTAAAAGCTAACGCCGCGTTCGAACGACTCGAGCGCGGCGTCTTTTTATTCTTTAGCGACGTCGGCGCGACGAAATGGACGCGAGCTCTTGACAAAAAGAAAATGTTATTTATATTCAAATGAAATTCACATACATTTGGAGTTTTTATGAAAGAGCCGGACGACGCGTTAGCAAAGGACTTCCTTGATATTTGCCACAAGTCTGGTCTCAAAGCGACGTCGCTGCGGCTAGCCGTTTATCGGTATTTGAAAACGTCGGGCGAGCATCCCGACGTCGATCAAGTTTGGAACGCGGTTCGGCGCGAGTTGCCGACGATTTCGCGAGAAAGCGTCTATCGAGCGCTGAACGATTTCGCGTCGCATGGCGTGATCGCGATTCTCGACCGAGCCGACGTCGTTGCGAGATACGACGTCGAACCGAAGAAGCGGCACGACCACTTTCAATGTGAAAGATGCGGGCGCTTTTTCGATTTTGAAGTAAAGACGCTTCCCGAGTTAGTCGACGCCGTCGCGGGAGCGTTGGGAAGAATAGAACACGCGGAAATTCGCGTCCGAGGAATCTGCAACGATTGTCTTCAAAAAGAAGACGATGCGCGGAAATCACTCTAAATAACCAATACCAATAGCCGCCCAAACCTAAATTCCCTTTGAGATTTTTAATTCGAGAAACCGTAGCCAAAGTCGAAAATATTGATTGAAAATTGGATGTAAACGCAGTACGATTATCTGATAATAGACCACTAATTAGAGACATTTGTTTCAGAGGGAGCTAGAGATGACGTCGACGATTCAAGGGTATTATGACGGCGAGGTTATCAAACCGTTAGAACAGATAAACGCCCTGCCCAATCAGCGGGTCATCATTACGATCACAGATGAATTCGTTGATTCAGAGACTAAATCGCGTAAAAAGGGAATGCGTGGCGTTCTCGCAAGGTATGCTAACCCAGAGCTACAAGAATGTGAAAAGGAGGCGTGGGAACGCGCTACGGTAGATAAATATGGCGCTACTTGATACAAACATGATACTTCGTTATCTCCTAGACGACAATCAGGAAATGGCGGATGTAGTCGAAGAGTATCTGGACGCGAGGAACGCGTCTGTTACAACTGAGGTTATTGCAGAGGTTGTTTACGTTCTCAAAGGCGTGTACTCAATGGAGCGCAATCTCATCTCGAGCGTAGTCAATGATTTTTTAAAACTTGTCAGTTGTCGGGAAAGCGACATTTTGAATATTGCGCTCGATACTTATGCGAATCATAATCTCGATTTCGTAGATTGCGTCCTGTACGGATACCATGTTGCAAAAGGCGCGACGATAGCGACCTTTGACAAAAAATTGCAAAAATTGCTTCGCATTCGTCAATAGACGACGCACGCTGGTTTTCGCTTACTTCGCGCCTTGATCAAAGATAACAGATCTCGTTAAACGCCAATCATAATGTCGAAGAATCTAGCGCCGCTATCGAGCAAATAGTCGCCCTTGTAAACGTCGCTTTGAGTAAAACCTCATGGCGAGTTGCAATATGCGATGTTCTGTCTTCTGAACTATAAATATAAACTTCCATACGTCGCGTCGAATTTTGAAGCAAAGTTCAGCGACGTCCCAAGACGCGCAAGCGTCGTAACGCAAGAGAGGATCCAAAAAATGGCTACCGTTAAGAAATTTGTCTGCAAGGTCTGCGGTTACATCCACGAAGGCGACGTTCCTCCGGAACAGTGCCCGCAGTGCAAGGCGCCCGCGTCGAAGTTTGAGGAACTGGTCGAAACGGGCGAAACGACCTACGCGACCGTTCACGCGATCGGCGACGGCAAGGTCGACGATCAGGAAATCATGGACGGACTGCGCGCCAACTTCAACGGCGAATGCTGCGAGGTCGGAATGTATCTCGCGATGAGCCGTCAGGCGGAGCGCGAGGGCTATCCGGAAATCGCCGACGCGTTCAAGCGTTACGCCTTTGAAGAAGCGGAACACGCGGCGAAATTCGCGGAACTCCTCGGCGAAGTCCTCGTCCCCTGCACGAAGACGAACCTCAAGATGCGCGCCGACGCCGAAGCGGGCGCCTGCGACGGAAAATTCAAGCTCGCCGTCCGCGCCAAGCAGCTCGGATTCGACGCGATCCACGACACGGTTCACGAAATGGCGAAAGACGAAGCCCGCCATGGCGCCGGTTTCGCCGGTCTCCTGAAGCGCTTCTTCGGCGAATGATTCGCAGCGTGAACGAGCGTTTTTCGCGAACGGTCCAACGAGACCGTTAACGCTCGCCATATAGTAACGAGAAATCCCAATCGCAAATGTGGTTGGGATTTTTTTATGGCGCCAGGGCGCGTTTGTCCTTCGGTCCATAATCAGAACGCAACTTTTTTACTCGCGTTTTCCCCGACTCAATTGACATTTCAAAAATTGAGGGAGTCAACGTGCGACAAACGCCAAAAGAAGTCGCAGAAACCGCTTCTTTTATGAATGAAACCCGCCCGACTTTTTAAGAAGTCCTGATTGATAACAGAGCAAATGGGGATAAAATAAAGTCGACTTTATTTTATCCCCATTTGGAGATTGTCATGGACTATATCAAGCGAGACATAGAAAGAAAATTTCTTCACATGAGTTCCGCTTTCAAAGCCGTCATGGTCGTCGGCGCCCGGCAGGTTGGAAAATCGACGACGCTCAAACGACTCGCCGAAGGTCAGAACAGAACCTATGTGACGATGGACGACTCGCGGCTTCGCAATCTCGCGCAATCAGACCCTAAACTGTTTTTCCAGACGTTTCAGCCGCCGATTCTGATCGACGAAGCGCAGAAGGCGCCGGAACTCTTTGAAGAAATCAAGATACTTTGCGACGCGAGCGACGTGCGCGGTCAGTTCTGGCTCTCGGGCTCGCAAAGCAAAAAGCTCGTGAAGAAAGCGGGCGATTCCCTCGCCGGACGTCTCTGTATTCTGAAGATGTACAGCCTGTCCGCAAGAGAAAAACTCGGAATCGCGCCGGAGGACGAGTTGGAATTCTCGCTAAAATCTCTGACGGCAAGGCAAAAGCTCTTCCCCGCCAACAATATCATGACGACGTTTGAAAACATTTGGCGGGGCGGTCTTCCCGACGTGTGGAAAAAAGACGAAGAGCAGTTTAACGAGTATTATAACTCCTACGTTGAAACCTACCTAATGCGAGACGCGGTAGACGATTATGGAATCGCCGATACGGAAGGGTTTCGAAAATTTCTTCGCGCCTGCGCCGCGTTTACGGGTCAGCTCATAAACTACAACGACCTCGGCGTTTCCGCCGGCGTGTCCTCGGTAACCGCAAAAGAGTGGGTCAAGATTCTGCAATCAATGGGGATAATATTCTTACTTGAGCCTTACGCCTCAAACGAACTCAAACGCCTGACCAAGACGCCCAAGTTGTACTTCTGCGATACGGGATTCTGCGCGTACCTCTCCTCTTGGACGTCGAGAGACGTCCTTATGAACGGCGCGGCGAGCGGTCATTATTACGAAAACTACGTGATCGGCGAACTTGTCCGCAACTACGCGTACGGGAAAAACAAGGTCAATCTCAACTTCTATCGCGACGCCAAAATGAAGGAAATCGATCTGATCGTCGAAGAAAACGGCGTCCTTCATCCGGTCGAAATCAAGAAAACCGCAACGCCGGACAAAAGCGCGATTAAATCGTTTTCCGTCCTAAACGCCGGGGAACGCCCCGTCGGAACAGGCGCCGTCGTCTGTATGACCGATATGACGCTACCTCTCGATGAAAACGTCCTCGTCATGCCGTCAGGAGTTATCTGAACAAATGACTCTACTCGGAAAACGAGACAAGTCTCGGTTTGAGTCCAAGAACGAAAACTCTTTATTGACGCATGCCACAGGTTCGTTCCCAAACTGGCGGAATCGAGTTCAAAAATGCGACATGTGTTTGGCGTACAAAAACGTTTGCACAATCTCTTTGACGTTCAGACCAAAACAAGACTGTAAGTAATGGGCAATCTCACTAAACAAGACTATCTCCGAATGCGGCGACGACTTCTTCACTGTCCCTGCCTGTAATTGTCCTGCCAGTGACTTTCTGAATTGCGTCGAGCAACATTTTCGCTCTATCGACTATAAACGAATCAAAGTCGTCTGTTCTAACAAGGTTAGGGGTAATCCAATGAGTTTCAAGATACGTGTCGAGCGTGGAAGAACTAACCTTTCCTTTTTTTTCTATTTTCTCAAGATATTTACTTGGAGCCACTCCGCCTATCTCTCTGTTCGTGCTGTAAGAAATTGGAGTTTTATTGACAACGCTATTCCACTTTGTCCTTGGCAGTTTCTTTGATTCGCAATAAGCCTTCGGAAAGATGTGGTGGATATCGATATTCTCGGACTTATAGGCGGCGAAATCCATTTCGCTACCGCTAATGAAATCCTGACTGTGGTTCTTCAAAATAAGCGCCATAACGCCCTTATAAGCAGCGGACTGTCTTGACTGCAAAGTTAGAAGACGAGTTGGATTGAAATATGATTCTTGGATCGTCTTAGGAAGGTTGGAGTCATTTTTCAACCAGTCGATAACTTGCACAATGTCGTTCGCATAACGCGTTTCGTTTGCAGAACCATATAGTTCGCCGAAAACGCCGCTCCAGTACCATTGTTTAATTTTATTTTTGACGTTAGTAGCCTTAATCTGGTTGTCGTCCATCAAAACGGCGCA
>CAMZHY010000163.1 GCA_947307005.1 uncultured Planctomycetaceae bacterium | reverse complement strand
GGGAGTCGTCGGAGCGTTAGCGTAATTGTTTGAGCCTGTCGGAGCGCGGTCGACGTCATTTTGAGACGGGCGGAAAGAGAGCGACGACATGGCGTTGATCGTACAGAAATTTGGCGGAACGAGCGTGGCGGACACGCAGAAGATTCTCGCGGCGGCGCGAAAAGCGATTCGCGAACGAAGAGCCGGGAATCAGGTCGTCATGGTCGTGAGCGCGATGGGCAAGCAGACCGATCATCTGATCGAACTCGCTCACGAACTCAGCGAACACCCCAACACCCGCGAAATGGACATGCTCCTTTCGACGGGCGAACAGGTAACGATCGCGCTCATGGCGATCGCGCTCGAATCTCTCGGATATAAAGCCGTCAGCTTCACCGGCGCCCAAATCGGAATCCGCACCGACGCAACCTATAGCCGCGCGCGAATTCGTTCAATCTCCACCGACCGCATGAAGCGCGCGCTCGACGAAGGCAAAATCGTCATCGCCGCCGGGTTCCAAGGAATCGACGACGACTTCAATATCACGACGCTCGGCCGCGGTGGAAGCGACACGACCGCCGTCGCGCTCGCCGCCGCGCTCCAAGCGGACCGCTGCGACATCTACACCGACGTCGACGGCGTCTACACGACCGACCCCCGCGTCGTCCCCGAAGCGCGCCGCGTCGAACGCATTAGCTACGACGAGATGCTCGAACTCGCCAGCATGGGCGCGGGCGTCATGCACAGCCGTTCGATTGAATTTGCGAAGAAGTTCGGCGTCATCGTTCACGTTCGCAGCAGTTTTAGCGACAACCCCGGCACCGTCATCGGTCCGAATCCAGAACGCGCCGACGCGCCCGTCTGCGGCGCCGCGCTCGCGAAGGACGAAACCCGCGTCTCCGTCTACGGCGTCCCCGACAAGCCGGGCGTCGCCATGAAACTTTTCTCGCGCCTCGCAGACGCGAAGATTCCGACCGACATGATCGCGCAAAGCTCCAGCGCGGCGGGCAAGACGGACGTCTCCTTTACCGTTCAAAGCGACGACGCGTTTAAGGCGAAAGAGGTCGTCGAGAAAATCGTCGAAGAGATTGGCGCCGAGAGCTTCGATATCGACGAAAACGTCGCCAAAGTTTCCGTCGTCGGACTCGGAATGCTCAACCAAACGGGGGTCGCGCAGAAGATGTTCCACGCGCTCGCCGAATGCGACGTCAATATCATCATGATCGCGACGAGCGACATCAAGATTTCCGCGCTCGTGAGCCGCGAGGTCGCCGTGAAGGCGCTCCGCGCCGCGCACCACGCGTTTCGACTCGACGTCGAACCAACCTCCGAAGAACTCGCGAACTCCGACGCGGTCAGCGCGCCCGTCGCGAACTTCGACAACGGGGTTTCCGCGCGGCTTATCTCGCACCTCGCCGGGATGGAAGACGTCGTCGTCGAATCGGTCGACCTCGACGAAGGTCAGGCGCGCGTGACGCTGTACTCGCTCCCCGACGTTCCCGGACTCGCCGCGACAGTTTTCGACCGAGTCGCCGAAGGGCGCGTGATCGTCGATATGATCGTTCAAAGCTCCGGTCGCGATAATCGCGCCAACATTACGTTTACCATTCCGCGCGACGAACTTGAGGCTGTCGTCGAGGTCGCCGATAAACTCTGCGAAACGTACGGGTGCAACTCGGAGTTCGACTCTCGCGCCGCGAAACTCACCGTGCGCGGCTCGGGACTGCGCAGTCACACGGGGCTCGCGTATCGGATGTTCCGGACTCTCGGGGAAGGGAACGTCAACGTCAGCGTTATCAGCTTGAGCGAACGGTGCGCCGCCGTCATCGTCGACGAAGCGCACGGCAAATCGGGTCAAGAGAATCTGATCAAGGAATTTTCCGAGGAAACGTTCTGACCGATCGCGACCCCAACGTCTTGTTTCGCCCGCGCTTATCGACGCGCTCGTCCGCTCGTTCTCGCTCTTTTCAAAGCGAGAGGACGACTCGCGCGCGACCCTTGCGCGGGTTCTTTTTTAACCGAAATTTGAGGCGCCGACGATGGAACCTATTCGAATAGCTTTGTACGACTCCACGCTCCGCGACGGCGCGCAGGCGGAAGGCGTCGCGTTTTCGCTCAGCGACAAGCTCGCCGCGACGATTCGGCTCGACGAACTCGGGGTCGATTACGTCGAAGGGGGCTATCCCGCGTCGAACGAGAAGGATAGGGCGTACTTTGAAGAAATCGCGCGCCGCCCTCTCAAGACGACGCAAGTCTGCGCCTTCGGCATGACGCGTCGCAAAGGCGTTCGACCCGAGGACGACCCCGGTTTGGCGCAACTCCTCGAATCGCCCGCCGAGGTCGTGACGATCGTTGGCAAAGGGTCGAGTTTTCAGGCGCGCGAAGTTCTCGGCGTCTCGCTTGAAGAGAACCTCGCCATGATCGAGGAGACGGTTCGTTACGCCGTCGCCGCCGGAAAACGCGTCTTCTTCGACGCGGAGCATTATTTCGACGGTTGCTTGCAAGATTCAGAATATTCGTTGAAAACGCTTCGCGCCGCGATTCTGGGCGGAGCGGAAGCGATAGTTCTCTGCGATACGAACGGCGGTTCGACGCTCGGGCGCATCGCTACGGGAACGCGCGAAGCGACCGAAGTCGCCCAAGAGTTCGCGGAACTTTTTCCCAATTCGAAGCGGGTCGTTGTCGGTATTCATGCGCACAACGATTGCGGACTTGCGATCGCAAACTCGATCACGGCGGTCATTAACGGCGCGACGATGGTTCAGGGCACGGTCAACGGACTCGGCGAACGTTGCGGCAACGCGGATCTGCTTGTCGTCGCCGCGAATCTCGCGCTGAAGAGCGACGGACGCTACGACGTTCTCACCCCGGACGCGATTGAGCGTCTTACCGCCGCGTCCCGCTTTTTCTACGACCTTACGAACGTGAACCCGAACGTCGGACAGCCGTTCGTCGGCAAGAGCGCCTTTGCGCATAAGGGCGGAATGCACGTGAGCGGGATCAATCGCAATCCCGCGTCTTACGAGCACGTTCCTCCGGAGTCGGTCGGAAACGAACGTCGGATTCTTGTGAGCGAACTTTCGGGAAAATCGAACATTATCGCGTTTGCGAAGAAGTATCGGCTTGACGAAGACGGCTCGCTCGATCCCGAGACCGTCAAGAAGATTCTGGACGCGATCGCCGAGAAAGAAAACCAAGGCTACCAGTACGAGGCGGCGGACGCTTCTTTCAGACTGCTCGTCAAAAAAATACGAGGCGAATTTGAGCCGAGTTTTCGGCGTATCAACTACCAGACGAGCGTCGCCGTGACCGTTATCAATGCGGATTACACGGACGCCAAGACGGTTGCGACGGTGAAACTGAGCGTTGGAAAGCGCGGCGAGATTCGTCACGAGGTCGCCGAGGGCGACGGTCCGGTCGACGCGCTTAATAACGCGCTGCGCAAGGCGTTGGAGCCGATCTATCCGGAACTTCGCGAAATGAAGCTCGTCGACTACAAGGTTCGCGTACTCAACTCCGACGCCGCGACCGCCGCGACGACCCGCGTTATTATTGAAAGTCGCGACAGCGACGAGCAGTGGGGGACCGTCGGGGTCAGCGAGAACGTCGTCGAAGCGAGTTGGATCGCGCTTTGCGACAGTATTGAATACAAGCTTTCCAAAGCGCTTCGGGACGCGGGATGACGCGCGCAAGGCGTCGAGTTTGGAAGACGCGAGAAAAGAAAGACGGTCGAGACGTGAAAAAGGCGTCTCGACCGTCTTCATTTTCCGTAGAGTTTTGAAAGCGACCGTCTAAAGGGGAATCTGCGGGTGAAAAAAAAGGTCCCGAACTCGTCGGAACCTTTGATACCTCCAGAGGGACTCGAACCCACGACCCACGGATTAAGAGTCCGTTGCTCTACCAACTGAGCTATAGAGGCGTGAAATTGGGTTAAGCGCGAAAACCGCGCTCAGTACCTCCAGAGGGACTCGAACCCACGACCCACGGATTAAGAGTCCGTTGCTCTACCAACTGAGCTATAGAGGCGCGAAACCGTCGACGCGACCGGCGCGAACGCCAACCGCAAACGGTAGAGTAATTCTAATATCGGCGCCGGCTTTGACAAGCGCCTATATTAAAATTTTTTCAAGTTCCGCCGCCGCTCGACCGCGACGAGGCAACCGAGCGGCGCGTTTTCAATCCGTCGCTAGACGAACGCTTACTTAGCGTTCAAATCGGCGAATCACTGATATTTCTTGTAGTCGCCGACCATCGGGACGCTCTTGTGGGAATCGGGACCGAAGTAACGGAGTCCGACGAGCGGTTCGGATCCGGTGTTGACGATCTCGAAGCCTTCCTTCGCGGCGGTCGCCGTGATGAAGATTTCGTCGTCCGGCTCTTCCCCGTAATGAATCATGTTCGGGGATTCGATGTTGAGCTTGCCCATCGTTCCGCGACCTTGGGTCGTGATCCATCCGCTCGCGGCGCCGTCTTTAACCACGCATTTGCAACCCGGTTGGACGGTGAGTTCCTTCGCGGAAATGCGCTGCTTGCCGTCGATGAGACCGTAAACGATCCATTTGTCGACGTAGTCGCCGTTCGGGTCGGATTTTTCCTGGTCGACGATCGGCTCGAGGTAGTTGTGTTCCTTGAAGTACGGGTCGACGTTCTTTTCCCAGTCGAGCTGTTCGACGATAAAGTCGAGGTCGAACTTCTTATCTTCCGGAACGTTCTTGACGAGCAGGTCCCACGAAATCGCGTCGTGGTCGGTCAGCGACTGGAACATGCCGAAGACGTCGGAGCCCCACTGCGGCTCGTACGTGCAGACGGAACCCGGCGCGTGAAGAACGCCCGCCGGAACGAGCCAGCCCGTGCCCGGCTTCAGACGGTACGCTTTCGACAGGTCGAGGATGCCGTTGTCGCCCTTGTTCCAGTTTTCAAGACACTTGCGAACCTGCGCCTTCGTCGTGCCTGGTTCAAGTCCCATGAAGGTGTAGTCGAAACGGTTTTCCGCCGCGTTGAGCTGCGGAGGATAGTAGTAGGATTCCGGCTTGCCTTCCTGCCCGGTAAGTTTCGCGTCTTTGTCCATCTGGTGAACGTGATGCGGGAGCGGTCCGAGATTGTCGAAGAACTTCGAGAAGACGGGCCAACGTTTGTAGGTCTCCCAGATCGCGTCGCCGACGACCGCGCCCTTGCCTTCTTCAACCGCTTCGACGAGCGTGAAACGCTTGCCCGCGACGCGGACGTAGCTGAGCCCTTCGTCTTCGGTGCGTCCGACGTTGTCGGCGGGCGTCGTGCTGGCGAACCAACGTTCGTCGATGCCGCCGCGATCGAGTCCGAGCGCGTACCAGTCGGTCTGAGCGAGCTTAATGCGACGACCGGGCTTGCAGAAAACGCGCGGAACCCAGTTCGGGGTTAAGCGCAAGAGTCCGCCGCCTTCTTCCATAGCCTGCGCGAGAAGAGCGGGAATTTCGCCTTTCGAGGCGATTTGAGAACGACTTTTCGTAAGCATTGACGTCTCCTGATCTTTCTAAAATGCCTTACGTCTTGAAAAAGCTCGAGCGCGCGACGAACGAAACGGTTCGCGATTCCACGTCAAGACGCTTGTAAGCAAAAACCGCGGACGCGCTAAAGACGATGGATTTATTATGGCTAATTCGAAGCCCGGCGTCAAATCTTTACCGCAGTTTTCGGAAAACTTTTTTCACGTCGGGGCGGAGTCGGTCCGGCGCGTCACGCCGGGGACCCTTGCGCGCCGTCGGCGGCGTCTTGACGATCTTCGTGAAAAAAGCCTTCGAGCGCGCGGCGCGGCGGACGCGTCAACGACCAAACGAGGAGCCCGATTCCGAAAAGAACGACGACGGCGCTCACGCATTGCGAAATCGTCAGTCCCGCGCCGAGGAAGGATTCTTCGTCGACGCGCAAAAGCTCGAGACAGAATCGGTTGATAGGGTACAACACGAGCGTCAGTCCGGCGACGATTCCGTCGCGCTTCGTAAAGCGCGCGACGACGAGGAGAACGCAGAAAATAACGAGCGCGTTGATCGTGCTGTAAATCTGCGTCGGATGAACCGGTTTCGCCTTGGAATGCGTCGGGTGAAAGACGACGTTGCGCGCGGGGGCGAGCCCCGATTCCGACTTGTCGTCGGGGTTTTGAAGGACGAGCCAGACGTCGTCGTCCGAGTCTTCGTTCCAGATATTCAGGAAGAAGTAGAAAACCTGCGCGTTGTTCGCGGCGCGGAATCGGGAAATCTTGCGCTGCGCAAACGCGTCGCGCGCGACTTCGCTCGACGAGAGAAAGCCTTTGGGCGCGACTCCGAGTTCAAGGATTCTGTCGCCGGGTCTAATTCCCGCTTCCTCCGCCGCGCTGCCGGGGTCGACCGCCGCGACGACGACGTCCGACGGCGTTTCCGACGCGAGGTTGAAATGTTTCGACTTGAGCGAGAAGAGCGTCTTCTCTTCATCCTTCGCGTCGGGACTCGCCAAGGTTATCCCGTAGAGGGAAATGACGCCTTCGTCGAGCTGTTGCATATACGCGGGGCTTCCCGGCGGAAACGAGACCGCCCACGGGAGGTCGCTCAGTCCGCCGAAGCAGCAGCCGTTCATGAAGCACCCGAGCCGTCCGAGCGCGATTCCCAGCATGAGGGACGGCGCGAGGAGATCGAGAACGGGGACGACGGGGATTTTCTTAACGAGCAAAAAGACGATCGCGGCGATCGTTCCGCCGATGATCGAGCCGTAAACGACGAGTCCGCCGTTCGCGACGTTAATCGCGGAAACGAGCGTCTCGACAAGATTGTCGCTTTGAAATTCGCGCCAGTATTGGACGACGTAGAAACATCTTGCGCCGACGATCCCGAAAATCGCCGAAACGAGGAGTAGAGTAAAGGTTAAATCGGTTGGGATTTTCCAGATTTTTCGACCGCGCCAGAGCGCGAGAGCGCCCGCCGCCGCGATGGCGAGGGTCAGAAAAACGCCGTAGCCGCGAATCGGGAAGCCGTCGCTCTCGGAGAGACTGGGCGCGACGTAGCGAACGAGCCCCATGCCGAGCGCCGTCAGTAGCGCGTAAAAAGCCGTATCGCCAAAACTTTTGCGCTGAAGAACGCTTCTGAGGACGGCGAAGAGTCCGACGATTAGTATCGTCCAGAAGAGGATTCCCACTCCGAAGAGCGGACGACCGGCGATTTGCGTCGGAATATGAAAAAGAGTTGATCTCATAACGGCTCTCTATGTTTTTAAGGTCAGGCGACGCCGATGGTCGAGAAGTTTGGGCGTTACAATCGTCTCAACCGATTCAATGTTATGTTAGAGGCGCGGTCCTGTCAAGGTTGTTTCGCGCGTCCGCCTCCGGCACTCGCCGCGACTCGACGACTTCCATCGCGAGCGTCGCTTGTTGAATCGAACTGTTAAAAACGAGCGAATTCGTCGTTTTTTTGACGCTCTTTTTCGTTTTTACCTTGAAAAAAGTAGACCCTGAAAAAAAATTTGTTATGATTAGTGGAAAAGCGGCGCCCTCGTCCTGTTTTTGCGAAAATGCATGCGCAGAGGGAAGCCGCGACGTCAACAAACGTCTACGGCGGCCGAATCGCCGGTCAGACTGTCGCCTTGCGGGGTTTCCGTCGCGAATAGAACGACGCGGCGCGAGAGTCGCGGGCGTTCCTTAAGGAGATAACGACGAATGGCGCGAATATTGGCTGTCGACTGGGACGGGGTGGAG
>CAMZHY010000162.1 GCA_947307005.1 uncultured Planctomycetaceae bacterium | reverse complement strand
GGCGGCGACCGTCGCGCGGAGCGCGGGGTTCGCTCGGTTCTTCGATTTCGTCAAAATCGCGGCGACGGCGGGCGTCGCGCGAAAAACGCGAGGCGCGCGGTTCTTCGACCTCGTCGAAGTCGCGGCGACGGGCGTCGCGAGGAGCGCGGGATTCGCGCGGCTCTTCGACGTCGTCAAAATCGCGGCGGCGACGGGCGTCGCGCGAGGCGCGGGATTCGCGAGGCTCCTCGACTTCGTCGTAATCGCGACGGCGATTGTCGCGAGAAACGCGTGATTCGCGCGGCTCTTCGACGTCGTCGTAATCGCGGCGACGATTGTCGCGCGGGGCGCGAGATTCGCGAGGCTCTTCGATTTCGTCGCGTTCGCGGCGGCGGTTGTCGCGAGGCGCGTAAGATTCTTCCGCGCCGCGCTCGTTTGTTTCTTCGAATTTGCGATCGGCGTCCGCTTTCTTCTCGGCGCGGACGGGTTCCGCGTCGCGCTCTAAAGCTTTGCCGGGCTTTTCCTTGGTCGATTTCGACGGCTTTTTGCGGGGAGCAAACCCCAAGTCGTCGCTCGTCGAAAACGAGAAGAAGGAGCTTAGGTCGTCGGGGTCGCTAAAATCGACGTCGTCAACCGTTTCAAGCTTCTTCTTTTTCTCCGGCTCGGGCGCGACGAAAGCGACTTCCTCCGGCTCGACCGAAACGTCGGACGTTTCAACCGCCGTCGGTTCGGGTTCGCGCTCTTCGACGAAAGCGTCGGGACGCTCGGGTTCGTCGACGGTTTCCGCGTCGCTCGCGGGCGAGGTTCCCCAAGAGATATCGAGCGAATCGTCGAAGCCCCAGAAATCGTCGTCTTCTTTCTTACCGTCGACTTCGTTCTCGCTTTGACGCGGCGGTTCGTCCATCGAGGAGGGCTCGGAAGGTTCGACGGGTTCCACGCAAGAAACTTTCGCCGCGACGAAGTCTTCCGAGAATCCCATCGATTCCTCCGCGGGCTCCGTCGTCTTGACGCTCTCGGAAAAATCGGGATCGTCTTGCTTTTTGAAGGACCACAGAATATCCTCGAGACTCTCCCGTTCGAGTTCGGCGGCGTTTGACCAGAAACCAACCGGCAACGAATCGTCGACAACCGGCCTTGTTTCTCCCGGTTCTTCGTCTCGGGCTTTTAAGATCGTCGCAAACGCGAGTTCTTCCTGAGAAACGGAAAACGCTTCCGACGCGTCGGGCGCCGCTACGGGTTCCGAAACGACGGCGTCGGTCGATTCGAAAACCGCCGTCTCTGCGACGTCTTCCGACGGTTCGCTCTGCGGTTCCGCTTCGACGGAAGAAGCCTTCTTCGCGGAGGAACGCTTCCTTTCGGCGAGGTTTGCAATCTGCGAAATCACGTCGCCAAAAGTCTTGCTGACCTCCAATTCCTTTTCGGACGCGGCGGAACGTCGCCCGCGAGCGCGTTTTGGCGCCGGTTTGACGGCGTCGTCGTCCGCGGCTTCCTTTTTCGCGGCCCGAGACGCGCGCGTTTTCTTGACGTCGGCGTCCTTTTCGGCGCTTTTAGAGGAGGCTTTCTTCGTCTTCTTTTCAGACGCGCTCTCGTCGTCCGACTTCTCTTGGCCGTCGGTCGTCTCGACGGTCGCCGCCGTCTCCGCCGGTTCGGAAACCTCGGCGGAGACGGAGGCCGAAATCTCGTCGGTTCCAACGGACTCTAAAGTCGGCGTTGAATCGTCCGCCGGCGTTTCGGGCGCCTCTTCGAGGAAGATTCGATCTTGTTCGGTTTCTTGAGGACGGTCTAACATAAACTTCAGATCGTCCCAATCGCTGTTTTTCTTCTCGCGAGTCATATTAAAATCAGTGTTTCCGTGTGGCGCGACGTCGCGAAGCGCGAATCAAGGCGTCGCCCGCGATCGTCAAGAATCGTCGCGAACGCCCGGCGTCTCGCGCGATCCTCTTTTTTGAGGAATAATCGTAATCAAGGGGTCGTCCGGCCTTCTTCGACAGACCGTAAAGGCGACCTATCCGACGCGTTTCAGCTGCCGCCGCGGTTGCGTCGCTCGTCGTTACGTTTGTCGTCAACAAACAATCGACGGGGCAATTCTCGGCGGAGGAACAGCGCAAAGCAGGTTCTTCAAAAGAGCGTCGCTTCTGTTTTCCAAATCGAGAAAACAGACAAGCCGCGCAATTTATCCGTCCCATTATAACGACGCGCGTCGCGACGTCAAGCGACGAAAGGACCGTTTCCGCCCCTTGGAAACCGTAAGAAAAACGTCAATCGACGACGTCTTCCGGGGCGTTCTCGAGGGCGTCTTCTCGCTCGTCGAGGTCGGTCGGTTCGTCCTCGGTTTCAATGAAAGAGGACGCGTCGGAAACGGCTTCTTTCGTCGCGGCGCCGTCGGCGCGTCGAGACTTCAACCAAGACCAAAACGTTGGAACGACCGCGAGGAACAGCGCTCCGATCAGGGCGACGAGCTCCCAGCCGAAAAGAAAGAAACAGCCGGTCCAAACGAGCATAAAGGCGACGTGCGCGACGCTTCGAACGCTCCTGTTCTTCCGCCGAGAATCGAGCAGTTGCAGGATCGCCGCCGTCGCCATGAGGAGAAAAACGGCGGCCGCGTAAGGAGAAGCGAGAAAATCGAACGCTTTCGGTTTCGCGGAAATCTCAATTCTCACGATCGGCTCGTCCGTCGAACCGAGCAGAACTTTCGCGTAAGACGCGACCTGAAGCGTCCAAAGACTCTGGGAACTCGCGCCCTCGCTCCCCTCGTTGGCGAGAAGCGAACTCGACTCGCCCTCGAACGATTCAAAAACGCGTTCCTTGAGCGCTTCGACCTCTTCGACGCGCGCGACGTTCCAGTTCGGAATCGGAAAATTCGCGTCGACCTGGTCGGACGGGAGCATTTCGCCGCCGTTGACGACGACGATCGCGCGCGAAAGAGGATTCTGGAGCGACATAGCCAACGCGTCGTTTCGTTTCGCGACGACGAAAGGCGCCGTCGCCCCGACGCGTTCGCGCCACGCGGCGAGCCATCTCGAGCGCATGCGTTCAAGATCGTCGCTTCTTGAACCGGAAAGCTGCGCGGAATCGCTCGAATACGCGCTAAGCAGCGCGGCGGCGTCCTCAAGTCCAACGCGACGCAACGCGCCCCCCGCCTGATTGAGTCGCGCCGGCGCGACTTCGCGCGAGACGACGTTCGCCGCAAGGGGGTCGCCCGATAAGATGAGCGAACGCTGCGCGACCGACCACCGCGACTCGCCCTTCTGCGCGTCAAAGTCTTCAAACGCGCAGAGCCAGAGAACGCGTTCGACGTCGACCGACTCAAGACGCAGAAAATCGAGATCGAACCGTTCGCCGCGCCTCGAGTCCTTGGCGCGCGTCAGTCTTCCCGACGCTTGGAACGAAATTTCAAGGCGCTTCACGTAGGGGGAGCCGTCCAATTCGACGAGCCACCGCGTCGCGCCGTCCTCTTCCCGCTCCTCCTCCGAAACGACGTCCTCCGAGTCGACCGACGTTTCTTCCGCGACGCGTTCCACAAGTCGCCGCGAACCGTTGACGCGCGCTTCCAAAACGTGGTATCCCGGCGGCGCGACGACGACGCAATTCTCGTTCGCGCCGGGTCTGAGCATAAAGACGGCGGCCCCGAAAATCTCGCGCCGCTCGTTGACGAAGAACGAATATCGCGCGAGTTCGACCGTCATGCCGTCGTTCTGAGAGGAAAGTCGCGCCGACGCGTTTTCGTCGAGCGCAAATCGGTCGAAATAGACGCTTCCGACGCGCGTCGCCTGTTCGACGACGGCGGGGAAAGGCGCCTCGACGCGCGAAGGAGCCGTTTCCGTCGTCGTTTCGTCGGCGTCGGGACGTTCTTCCGAATCGGTTCTTCCCCCCGCCGTCCCGCTGATCGCCATCGAACGCGCGCCGAGCGTCAGACCGTTGACGAGTTCGCCTCGCGCGCGCTCGAAGTCGAGCTGCGGATCGTTCTCGCGACGCATGTTGCGAGTCGTCCACGAAATCGGCGTTCTCCCGCGCAGCGTCGCCAGATACGCGACGCGTTCGACGGCGGAAAAGTCCTCGTAAAGGGACGACGGAAGCGTCTGGAATCGCGGCAAACCGACTCCGTACGGGTCGTTCTTAAAACTCGCCGTGAAGAAGAGCTCGACCTCTCCGTCCTCGGGCGAAAGCGGACGTTTCGGCGTAAAAAGGAGCGCCTTAACGCCGGTCGCCGCCGTCGTTTCCGTCGCGACGAAAGCGGAAGTCGTCGGAAGCGGATCGACGCTGAACAGACTGTCGGAAGCGACGCATATCTGGTCAAGTCGACCTTCGACGACGTGAAAACGAAGCTGATACGCGGCCTTCCAGACGTCGTCGCTTCCGCGCCGTTCGGAATAATCGCCGTAGGGATAGAGGAAAATGCGCTCTAATCCGGCGACGACGGGAGCGTTCAATCTCGCGACGACTATCGGGGGCGCGCTCTGCGGCGCGCGCTCGGTTTTCGCGTTCGACGAAACGTCCGTTTCAACGTCGTCCGACGACGTCCCGTCCTCGGCGGCGTCTAATCCGGACGCGGCGCTCGACCCGGCGTCGTAAACGTCGACGGGACGCGCGTCCTCCGGCTCGTCGCCGAGTTTCGCAAAAAATTCGGGATCGAGCGTCGTCCATTCGGACGGAAAGTTTTTCCATTCGAGAACGACGTTCGGCGCGCAGTATACGCGCACAAAGCGCTGAGTCGGCGCGGCGTTGCGGATCGTTATCATCGGGAACGGCGCGTCGCGATCGACGGGCTGTTTTGCGCGACCGACGACCTTGACCGTATTCTTACCGCGAAGCGCGTTCTCAAAATCAAGACAAAGCCCGTCTTCGGAGAGCGTCCGCGTCATGCCGGCGAAGATCGCGCCCTGTTCGTCCGCGACGTCGACCGATTCGACGGCAAAGGGCTTCGGAACGTCGAGCTGGAGTCTAAAAACGTCGGATTCCGCCTCCACTTCGGCGATGAAATCGACCTTGGTGGACGCGGGCGAAAAAACGCAGGTCGTCGTTTCGACCGTCTTCGGCGCGGAATGTTCTAGACGAACGCCAACCGACGCGTTTTCCTTGAGTTCAGCGAGATCGAACACGGCGGTCGTTTTCGTTTCCAGCGCGCCCCACGCGTTCAGGAACGTCGACGTTAGACCGGGCGTCTCCGGCGGCGCGTCGCAAGCGATTCCCGGATCCGGCGAAAGCGCGAGAAGATCTCTCACGACGCGCGAGTTCCGTATCGCGATTCGCGGGAAGGGAACGCGTCCAACGCCCGAAAAGTTGCGCGCGACGAAGTCGACGTTCAGCGTAAACGCGCCCGAAATCGGTTTCTTAAAAACGACGCGCATCGAGGGATTCGACGCGGTCGGCGGATCGACGCTCTCAATTTCAGCCGCGTCGCAGCGGCAGTACCCCGAGAAGGAAAACGCAGGATCGCAGTCTATCTCAAGCGATTGGATTTTACCCCCCGTCGCTTGACGGCGAAAGAGCGCGCGAACGTCGGTTTGAGTCGCCCTGAGACGCAGCAGAAAATACTGCTCGACGTCGATTTCCGCGCTCTCCGAACGCTCCGACGGCGCCGCCTTTGCGATCACAAGCTGACTGATCGGGCCAAGTTCGGCGGCAAATCTTCGGGGCGTTCGCGTAATCTTGCCGACGGCGCCGGGCGCGTCGAGTTCGGGCGCGTCCCCCGAAATATCCAAGTTAAGCCGCGCGGACGCGACCGGCATGATCGGAATCGCAAGTCGCGAGGCCGTTTCAAAGAACTGCGGCGGGACGAGCGAAAGCTCAAGCGTATGAACGCCCGGTTCCGATTGGACGTCGAAAACAATCTCCGTTCCCTCCTCGTTGTAAGAGAAAGGAATCGTGGCGTCGTCGAATCGCGCGCCCCCTTCCGACGCGAGCTGCACGGCGGGAAGGACGATCGTCGCGTTGGAAGCCTCCGTAACGACCGTATAGGTCGCTTTCAAGCTGAAGAGGGACGTTATCTCTGAAAAACTGTTGTAGTTGACGACCCCTTGATAGAGCGCGTCGACAATTCTCCACGAGCGCGTTCGCGGCTTGTCTCGAAGATCGGAACGAACCTTTTCATAAAAATCCGAATCGATCCAATAGTACTCGCCGACGGGCTCGCCGTCGTCGTCGATCGGAACAAAGACGCGGCGCGGCTCACGATACGCGGCTTCTTCTCGAACGTCCCGAGGCGCTTGAACGGTCGCGCCGTTTTTGACCGATTCGTTTTTCGACGCGACGGAAGTCGGTGCGGACGAAGAAGTTGACGACGTGGTTGCGACCGGAGTCGACGCCGGAGGTTCGGCGCCCCGCGCGGCGATCGCGGACGTCGCGACGATCGCAACCGCGACAAGCGCCGCGAGAAGCGTTAAGAGCGTCCTCAACGCGACGCTTCCTTTTCGATCGGGCTCAAAGGTCGGTCCATGATGGAGATAATGCAACTCTTCCGGCGACATTCGCGCAAAATCGACGTAGCCGACGGTCGAACAGCTCTCGTCGCCCCCTTCGGGCGCTTTGCGAGAGGGTTCGTTCCGCTTCGATTCGGTCGTCGACGGTCGGAAGAAGCGAAAAGCGAAAAGGAACAGCGCGCCGTAGAGGACGCCCCTTGTGAGGTAAGCGATTTCATACTGCGCGATACACGCGGTGGCAAGACACACGCCGATTGTCCCGAGAAGAAGTCGCGCCTTCGTCGACTTTCGACGCCAGAAGACGACGACAAAGCCGACAAACCCGAAAAATTCCAGCGCGAGCAGCACGTAACGATTGACGATGTAGAGTCCCTCGGAAGCCCTGCCGATCGGAACGGCGGCGAAAGTCCAGCCGCGCGCGACGTCAAAATCCGTCTCGCCTCCGTTCGCCGCAACCCACGGGCTTGTCGGTTCAACGAGAGCGCGCCATTCGTCGGGCGCGATAAAACGCCGGACGTTGGGATCGAGAATTTCATCACGCGCTCTTCGCGCCGCTCCTCGCGTCGCCGGCGCGCAAATAGACGACCCGCACAGCGTTATGTATTCCGATCCGAATTGACGGACAAGCGCGTCTCCCGTCGTCGCCACGGCAAGATCCGGAGCGACGATCAAAATCTTCACTTTGGCGACTTCTAGGAGTCGATTCGCGCGCTCTTCGGGCGTCTTCCCCTCGAACGCCGGAAGAGGAAGATTCGGAGACACGCCGACGTTTACAAGAGCGTATCGATCGATCAAAAAGGTCGGCGGCCGCCAAGCGGGCTCGAGTTTTTCGACGCCTTCGTCGGCGGAACCTTCCTGGGAATCGGCGACGGGCGCCGCGTTGGAGTCGGACGCGTCGGGCGTCTCGGGAGCGAAGAGCGTCGACAGGATCGTCGAAGACCCAAGGACGTCGCCCCACGTTGGAGCGTCGAGCCGCAGCGCGTCGAGCGCGGGCGCGAGCCGTTCGGGCTGCGCCGCCGTCGGGGTCACGCTCGCGTCGGCTGCGCTTCCCTCTTTCGAACCGGACGGTTTTTCCTTGGACTTTTCAGACTCCTCGACGTTTTGAGCGCGTCTCGCTTCGGCGCGCCTCGCCTCGCCGATCGCCAGACGAAGCGCGAACTCGTCGCCAAGGCGCGCCGCGAAACTTTTTCCAAGCGCTTCGACCTCGTTCCTATCGCGCGCGGAGAAGATAAACGCGTCCGCAAGGGAAATCGCGCGTCGAAGGACGCTCTTTTTCACGCCGT
>CAMZHY010000161.1 GCA_947307005.1 uncultured Planctomycetaceae bacterium | reverse complement strand
TGGAAGACGAGGCCGTCGCGTCGTTGTTCGCGACGGTCGAGGGGGCGGCGCTTGTCGGCGCGGACTGTTCCTCTTTCGTCTCGGGGAGCGGCGAGCGATCGCTAAACGCGAGTTGAGCGCGCGCCGCGGAAGCGTCGGCGGCCGTCGTCTCGGTCGCAGAAGAGTTTGTCGTCTGCGCGACTTCGCGTTCCGATTCGCCGCGCGCCGTCGTCTCCGATTCGGCGAGCGCCGCCTCGACGGGGTCTTTCGCCTCGCCGGAATTCTGCTGGAACGATTCGGCGAGCTGGAAGGACGCGTTTTCGGAGAGCGAGTTCGCAAACGCTTCGGAACGCGCGAACGCGTCTTTAGCGTTGTTCGGGAAACTCGAGACGTCGGATTGTTCGCTCGACAGTCCGGTCATATTGGCGAGCGCGTCGTCGGCGCGGCTTGGAACCGGCTCGTTAAACGAGACGTCGGGACGTTTATTCTCGTCGAAAGAGGAAACCGGCTCGGAAAGCGCGACGGAGACGCCGAGAGGATCGGACGCCGCGTAGGCGCCGCCCTTAGCGTTCGGTTCTTTCGCCTTCTTTTCGGCGTCGAGTTTGAGGAGCCGTTCGATAGCGGCGTCGATTTCCGCGTCGCTTGCGGGAGCGTCGAACTTATTGGCGATCTGATCGCGATAGACGGTCGTGAGATTGCGGTTCACAAGGAGCGCCTGGCTGACGACGGTCGCGGGCACGACGCGCCCTTTCTCGCCGTTGGAGACGAAAAGACCGGCGAAATAGAACCGACCGTTGCGCAGCGCGTAGAGACCCGCGCCGAGGTTTTCCGTCGCCGGCGGATTTGAGGCTTCGACGTACGAAACGTAGGCGCTCTGTTCTTCGCGGTTCTCGTAGAACCGACGCTGGTCGACGGCGAGGACGTCGTGGAACGATTTAACGACGTCGAGACCGCGTCGCGCGAAAGAGACGGCGCGCTCGCTCGGTTCGAGCGGCGATTTCTTCGGTAAAAACGCGACCGGCTTGACGGGAGAATCAACCTGCGCCGCGACAAACGCGACGCCCGCGTCCGGATCGCAACGCACGCACTGCGCGCCGACCTTGTCAATTTCGTTCTTTTCCGCGTTGAATATTTCGACGACGACGTCGGGGTAGCTCGCGGGATCGGAGATTCCCGTAAAGAGGCCCGCGGCGACGACCGCCAGCGTTTCGCGGTATTGGGAGTTGTAATGAATCGCCGTTCCGACTCCCTCGCGAGAGGAATTGCCGTCGGGAGCCTTAACGACGACGCGAACGGTCGAAGCTTCCAGTCTCGCCTCGCCGATGAGATTCGAAATTTCTTCCGCGCGCGTCTCAAGGATAGAGACTTCCGCTTCAACGGACGGCTCGGAGTTGGAAGACGCGTCGGGCGCTTGAGCGCGGGCCTGCGACGCGCGTTCTATCGCGCGCGGGAAGAGGAGTCCTCGAGCGGGCTTGGCTTTGGAGACGAACTCCGGTTCCTTGGCGCGAACGCGAGGATTGGCGGCGACGGCGTCGCGCCCTTTCTGGAAGAGCGTTAGGAGCCGTTTCGTCGTTACTTTCGGGTCGTCTTTCTTGACGACGACGCGTCCTAGTTCTTTGCCGTCGAACAGGAGAACGAGGGTCGGAACCGTTTTAACTTCATACTGTTTAAAGAGGACGTCGCCCCCCGAGGCGCGTTCAACGCGCTGGATCGGGTAGTTCTTACGCCGCATCTCGTTCGTCACCTTCGTCGTTGGTTCGCAGGCGGGATTATTCTTCTCGGAAAATTCAAGAAGCATAAGACGCTGCGCGAACTCAGACGTCTTAGAATACGCCTGGGTGCGCCACGCGGCGTCGTTCTTCGCGCTTGTCGCGGCGACGACCGACGGCGATTTCTTCGACGCGCCGAACGCGATCGTCGCCGTTCCCGCCAGTACGAGAAGAACGCCGATCAGTAGCCGACGACCGGTTGCCGCGACGAGACGACCATTATTTGTACGAATCATTTTTGAGCTCCATGCTAACGCCGACGACGTCGGGGATCCGCGACGACTTCCGGCGTCCCCCGCGTTTCCTAACCGCGACGCGACTAGGAAACAAAAGTCCATTCTCGGCGGAGTCTAACGAATCGTCGCGGAGTCCGCAAGGTCAAATTTGACGCCGCGACGACGGTCGTCGTTGGAAAAAAAATTAAGCGATATATTCAAGAACCGCGTAAACATGTATAATATCCCGCGTCTAAAGTATGAATTAAACCTTAATGCGAAATTGCCGCCCCTGAAAATTCACGCGTTGCGCCGTATTTTGATTCCCGCCTAGAGCGACGCCTTTTTAGCTTATTCCCCCTTTGAGGACAGCTTTGACTTCCGAAACACCCGGTATCACCGACGATGAAGACGCTCGGCTTATGCTTGCCGTTCAGGCCGGCGACCCGTTGGCGTTCGAGCAACTGATGCAACGCAATCAGTCGCGCGTCGCCGCGTTTCTACGTCGTTTTGTCGGCGAACAGGCGGTCGAGGACCTCACGCAAGAAGTCTTTATGCGCGTCTATCGGCACCGCGCCACATACCGTCATGAGGCGCGGTTCACGACGTGGCTCTATCGCGTCGCGCACAACGTCGCGTTCAACGCGCTGCGTTCGAAAAACCGCCGTCCGGAAACTCTCTTTAGCGCGGTGCGAAGAAAATTTTCCGGCGGAACGACGGCGCTCGGTTTTGAAGAAAGCGTTTTAGGAAAGACGAACGCGACCCCGACGAAACAAATCGCGAAAGTCGAACTCCAACAAATTGTGCGCGACGCGGTTGAAAAACTTCCGCCGCGACAGCGTGAAGCGACGATTCTCTCGCGCTTCAACGGCATGAGCTACAATGAGATTGCATCCGTGATGAATATGACCCCCCAAGCCGTTAAATCGCTGCTCTGTCGAGCAAGATTGAATCTCAAAGAGATTCTGGCTCCTTACGTCGACGACGGAAGGAGAGAATCATGACGACCCGTAATTCTCCTTCCCAGCCTCCTTTTGAAGCCGTTGGCGTCGACGATTCGACGCGCGACGCGCTTGACGCGCTCGAACGCGAAACAAACGAGGGCGACGGTTTCGAATTCGACGCGGATCAGGAACTCGGCGAAGAGCCTTTGGACGAAATTGATCTGACGATTCAAGAGTACCTCGACGGCGAGCTTTCCGACGAGGCGCGCGCCGCGTTTGAGGAGCGAATCGCCAAAGAACCTTGGCTTGCCGAACGCGTCGAGGCCGGAAGAAACGCGTTTGACTTCCTCGACGCACTTGGCGAGGAAGCGGAGCCGAATTCCGAGGAAACCGACTTAACCGAGCGAACGGTGGATCGGCTCAACAAGGAGGCGAAAGAGGAACTTGACGCGATCAAGGCGCGTCGCGACGCGTTGCGACGGCGCGGCAAGGCTGTCGCCGTCGCCGTTCCTATTCTATTCTTACTCGTCGGCTACGGCGTTTTCGCCGCGTTGGCCCCCAACCCTCAACGTCAGCGCGAACGCGACGCCGTCGTCGTCGAGCGACTCATCCAACTCGAGGCGGTTGGCGATTTTGAGTATCTCCAGGCGCTTGCCGACGCGGATCTTTTTGAAAAGTGGCGACAGTCGCTCCTTCCCGAAATGGAATCGAGAGGGTGGCGACGCGAAAACGTCGTTTCCGCAGACGTCCGCGACCGCCCTTACGACGAGCTCGTCAAAGACACGACCTTCTACCGTCTCCAACGTCGGTTTGAAGCGCTCGATCGCGAGACGCAAAACAAATACCGGAAAATGAGACGGCAAATCGACGCGTCGCCCGAAAAAGAGAAACTCCTTCAAACGCTCGACGATTACGCGGGCTGGATCGTTTTCTCGACGAGCGATTCCGATCGCGCGCGACTCGCGTCGATTCCGATTCCCGCGCGAATTCAAGAGATTCGGAGAAGATTGGACGCCGCCCTGCGCTTCACGGACGCGGTAAGACGCCAGCAAGGTTCCCGTCGCCCCAACGGTCAGCCCGAGAATCGCGAAAATACCGCTCGCAACGCGGGTCCCGGCTCGTCCCTTCGCGCGGCGCTGCCCCCCAGTCTCCAACGCGAAAATTTCCAGTCGATCTACGATAAGTACGTCAAATTCCGTTCGAACGTCGAGAAAGTCGACGACGGTTCGTCGCGTCACGACGACGTGCTCGATTTCCTCGCCGCGACCGACCAAAACGAGTTAATCGCCGACTTCTCCAAAGAGAGCAAAGACGAACTCGATTCGCTAGATTCCGAGCAGCGCTCCTCCGTTATGGGGCTGATTGTCTCGCTCAGTTTTATCGAAAACACGGGGCGATTCGTTCAAACGCGTCCCTTCCAGAACAACGAATGGCGAAACCGCCGTCGTGCCGGTTCCGTTCAAGAGCTCGGCGAAACGTTGAGCAAGGCGAATCCACGCGCGCGCGACTACGTGACCTCGTTGCCGCCTCTCGAAGCGCGAGGCGCGCTCATGAGCCTCAACTGGGGCGTCGCCAACGGGAACTTTTTTAACGCAAATTCCCAAAATTCCCCAAATGATCGGAACGGCTGGAACTTTTCTCCTTCTAATACTCCGCCGGGCGGGTCTGGGAACGTTGGACCGCGTTTTGGCGGCGGTCCGCCGCCTCTTGGCGCAGGCCCTGGTTTCGCCCCTCCGACTCCTCCCAACGCTCCTAGGCGCGGCGGGGGTTCTCCTGATAAAACAGGCGAACTGCGGTAATCGAATTCCTTCCTTTGGCGCTTTTTAGCGGGAAATTTTTCAAAAAAAATGAAAAAACCCCCCTCAATAGCGTTTTCATGGGTTGCGACCGCTTGATTTTTGTCAAAAAACTGGTACTCTATCGTCATAATGCGCGAAGGGTGGATTAATAACGTTACAGACGCTAAAATCCTTAGTTTTGACAGCGTATTTTTGAAAAACTTAGATTAACTATTTTATCATCGCTTGAAATAGCGCCTATTCAGCGTATATTACCGTTATCGCAAAAAGATAACCGCGCGCGGACGGCGAATCCGCGTTGAGCACTTTGCGTTGTTTACATGGGTGACGACTTGCAACGACGCAAAAGACGCCGGGATCGGAGGGGTTCGGTCCCGGCGTCGTTATTTTCTTGACGATTCCTTTTCGCATGAACCGGTTGAACGGGCGGCGCGCCCTATCTTTTGGCGGCGAGCGGCGGCGTTTCTTCTTGACGTCGAGCGTCGGCGCGATATAATCTCGACCCGGAACCTAGGAATTCTTCTGATTCCGACCTATGAATCCTCGCCCTTCTAAGAGCTATAAGCCGTCAGATATCAAATGCGTAACTGAAAACAAGCGGTAAGACCGCGGGAGCGTCCCCATGAGCATGAGCATCCTGCTTTCGCCAGAGCTGCGCGAGATGATCGCTAACCACGATTACCAACAAATGCAGGAAGTCTGTTCGGCTCTCCACCCCGCTTCGACCGCCGAGTTTCTCGCGAGCTTACATCCGGACGAGATTTGGACGATTCTCCAAGCGTTGCCCATGGGGCTTCGCGCGGAGATTTTTTCTTACTTTGAGCGCGATCTTCAGGTTGAAATCGTCGAGGCGTCGCCGCGCGCCGAGGTCGCCAAACTCCTCGAAGAAACGCCGTCCGACGACCGCGTCGACCTCTTGGATCAAGTCGATCCAAAGATAGCGGAGGAGTTGAAGAAACTCCTCTCAAAAGAAGACCAAAAGGACGTCGCGCTTCTAAGCGGCTACCCGGACGACACGTGCGGCGCGGAAATGTCGTCCGACTTCGTGCGGCTCCGCGAAGACATGACCGTCGCCGAGGCGATTTCAGAAATCAGCGCCCAAACCCACTTGATGGAGACGGTTTATTACCTCTACGTTCTCGACGCCGACGGCAAGCTTGCGGGCGTCGTCTCCGCGCGCGAACTTCTCAGACGCATGAATCAGCAGGACGCGCCGATTTCCGAGTTTATGAAGAAGGCGGGGACCCTCGTCACGGTCAACGCGAGGGAAAACCGCGAGGCGGCGGTTAAGAAGGTTGAAAAGTACGACTTTATCGCGATTCCCGTCGTCGACGAGGAGACGGGCAAAATGCTCGGGGTCATCACGCACGACGACGTCCTCGACGCGGCGGTCGAAGAACTCGTCGAGAACGCGCACCTGAGCGCGGCGGTCGATCCGCTCGACGACGAAACGTATCTCGGCGCCAACCTGCTGCTGCTGGCGCGCAAACGCTTCACATGGCTTGCGATTCTTCTCTTCGGCGCGATCACGACCGCGCTCATTCTCAAACTCTTCGACAACGTCAGCGACCGCGTCGCGTGGCTCGTCGCGTTTCTTCCGATGATCGTTTCGACCGGCGGCAATAGCGGCGGACAGTCGGCGACGCTCGTCATTACCGCGCTCGCGACGGGCGAAATCTCCCTCTCGGACTGGCGGAAAATCTTCTTTCGCGAACTTACGATGGGGCTGCTCCTCGGCGTCGCGATGGGCGGTTGCGGTTTAATCAACGCCCTTCTTATCTACGGGACGAGCGTGCCGGTTCTGCAACTGCTTCTCGTGCCTCTCGCCGTCCTCTGCGTCGTCTTCTTCAGCAATCTCACGGGCGCGCTTCTCCCGCTCCTCTTCCAGAAGATGAACCTCGACCCCGCGCTTATGAGCAACCCGTTCGTCGCCGGAATTTCCGACACGCTCGGGACCTTTATCTATATGGCGCTCGCGACGGTCCTCATCGCCCCCTTCTACCCCGCCGCCTAACCCGCGACGTCGCGGGAGGACGGTATTCGCCTCGAGGCGCGGACTTGTTCATAGTTGCGGACTGGCGAAAACGCTAGGTCGCGTCTCGTTGGACGCGACGTCTTGTTCAGTTTGTTCAAACCGGACGAACGACCAACGGGAGAACTGGAGAATAGCGCCTGATAGATATAAAACAACTTAGCGCTTTCAGGCGTGAAACATAATCAAACCCGCCGTCGGCGGGCGTCGTTCGCTGGCGTGGACGCTGGTTTGACGCGTATAAAAAACATCCCGACTCTTTGTTCCCCGTCTGACGTCCTGGAGTCGGCTCTTTTTTTAGACGACTTATATTGATGTTTCTCCAAAAGTCTTGCATTCCTTTTCCAGGTGTTGTAATATAACAACACTGGTTGCTGAATACTGTTTTCGGACGATTAAAAACCGAGACGGTTTGATTGGTTGACGCCCGTCGAGATCATATGCTTCTTAGCGATCCCGACGATCCCAACGCTACGCCCTCTAGCTCGCGTCGTGAAACGCTCCGTCCCATACGCCATCCTTTAAGGAGACGCCTCATGTCCTTTACGATTAACCGACCCGTCGCCGTCGCTCTTGCGGCGATCGCTTTTTTGACGTTCAACTTCGCGCGCTCCGTCGCCGCGCGGACGAGCGCGAGCGACAATTCAGAAACGCCGGACGTCGCGCAATCGGACGACGGTTCCGACGGTCAAGAGTGCAAAAACATTAAGGAGTTGGAAACTTTATTTCGGGGGAAAGAGACCGGTCTCCGTTTCTATAAAGGACAGGATTACGAAGGAGTGGATCAACTCGTCGAGAGGGCGATTCAGGAAGGCGAGAAGGATCCCAAAGCGGCGAAGGAACTCGTCGATTTCACCGCCGAGACGCTCTACCTCAACAGACTTACCCGATTCCTTCGTCTTTTTTATGCGATTGAGAACGCCCGTAAAAACGAGTCGTCCGTCTTT
>CAMZHY010000160.1 GCA_947307005.1 uncultured Planctomycetaceae bacterium | reverse complement strand
CCTTGGGGCTTGGCGCGATAGAGCATGATTTCCCAGACGCGCGCGAGGCTTTCCGGGGTGTAGGTCACGGCGATACGGAAGCGTTTCGACGTCGTGTCGGCGAACTTCATCGTCGCGATCGGCGATTCGTTTTCCGAGACGACGGCGTTGGGAATATCGACGAGCTTGCCGTCCTTCTCGCAGAGCATGTGGAAGTCGCGCATCGGCGTCTTGCCGCCCGGCGCCTGTCCCGTGACGACGACGGCGCTGTTAATCGTCGTCGGCTCGTCGAAGATCAGGTCGATCCAGTGCCCGTCGTCGCGGTCGCTGACCCAGCGGCAGGCGTTGTCGTTCAGATTGTATTTGCCGTCGTTAATGTACTCTTTGGGGTAGTTGACATTTTTATAGTTACTCGAGACCTCGACGCGCGCTTTGAGCGCAAGGTTCGGCGCTTCCGGCGGAACGAAGGAGAGCGCGGACGCTTTCGGGGTCGGCGGGGCGACGCCCTTTTCCATAAGCGCTTTGAGATCGTCGAGATACTTCGCGTAGACGTCGCGCGGCAGGCAGTCGCGATTCTTGCAGATCGACGCCGCCATGCCGACGACCTCGCCCATCATGCCGCCGGTGCGCATGACGCGGATCGACCCGAGCGCGATGTGCGTCACGCTGATATCGCGCCCCGCCATGAAGAGGTTGTCGACGTTGCGCGAGTAGAAGCAGCGGTAAGGAATCGCGTACGGACGAATCCCGACGGACGTGTTCATCGCGCGGAACTCCTCGCCGGGGAAGTTCTTCGCGTTCTGCGTCTCCGGATAATGCAGGTCGATCGACCACGTCGTCGTGACCGACGCGTCGTCGTACTTAATCCCCTCCAAAAGATCCTGCTCGCGCAGCACGACGTCGCCCAGAAGTCGGCGCGATTCGCGTTTTCCCGCGAGGAACGCGACCCAGTTGAGCTTGAGGTTCTTAACCTTCTTCGCCCACTCGCCCGTCGTATGATTCTTCATGTACGACCAGTGCCCGTAGGCGGCGCGAAGTCCGTTGTCGCGGATTCGCTCCATGTCCGTGATTTGGTCGCGATCCATGCCGCCTTCCCAGTCCCAGTCGCCGTGAACCGACGGTCTGATCGTCTCGGCGGTGAAGCGGATCGCCCACGGGAGGTCGGGATACGTCGTCTCTTTCCCCGCGTCCGCCGTGTTCCATTGGACGGACGAGCCCATCGTCATCTTGTCGCCCTTTTCAGGCGCGCTCGGCTCATCGTATTCCGCCTTTCCTTCGCGCCCCATGCTCCAGTTGGCGCCCGCGAGATACCCGACGGCGCCGTCTCCCGTGCAGTCTGCGAACGTCTTGCCGAGGAACTTGGTCGGAACGTTCGTTTCGACGTTCGTTCCGAGGACGCTCTTGATAAGGCGCGCGGTCTTCGTCTTCGAGTCGAATTTCGCCGCGTTTTCAAAATCGACGACGCTCGTCGCGCCGTTTTCGACGACTTCCGCCGCGTCGACGTGGACGTTCAGGAACAGGTCGATATTCTTCTCCGCGTTGACGAGCGCGAGACGGTTCGCGTCTTTATAATGGTCGGCGTCGCGCGCGTTGCCGCCCCCGTGCGGTCCCATGAGATTCGTGAGGTTGCCGAGGTTCGGGTACGGTCTCATGTTGATTTCGCCGTTGAGATGCACGCGCACTTCCGTGCTGCCGTTGCCTCCTAAGACGGGGCGCTCGTTAATCAGCGCGACGGTCGCGCCGAGTCGCGCGGCGGAGACGGCGGCGCACACGCCCGCGATTCCGCCCCCGACGACGACGAGATCGTAAACCTTGCCGTCTCCCGCGAGTTGCGGTTCAGACGGAATCTTGAGCATTGCGCGTCGGAACGCGTCGAGCGCGTCGCGATCGTTCGGCGGCGCCGCCTGCGAGTCTTCCGGACGGAAGAAGATCGCGTCGGCGCGTCCGTCGAAGCCCGAAAGATCGTGAAGCGTCAGCTCGACCTCGAGTTTATCGGGCGCGACCGTAATGAAGTCGCCTTCCTGCCACGCCCAGCCGCCCGATTTCGTTCCGAATTCGGTCGCCATGACTTTGCCGTCGATCGCGAGCTGGAAGCGTCCGGGCGCGTGTTCTTTCGTCCACGGTTCGACCCAGTTGTGCGTTCGGACGTAGACTTGATACTTTCCGGGACCGGGGAATTTCACGGTCGTTTTCGCGTCGGCGACGGGCGTTCCCCAGCCGTGCGCGATGAGATAGGACGAGCCGAGAACGTCGTTCGACAGAGTGTCGACGCCCCAGCCGCCCTTGTCGGCGAAGCTTTCCGCTTCGACGAGGACTAAGCCGGGCTTGGGATCGGACGTCTGCGCCATGAGCGAAGATTGCGCGAAGGCAAGGAACGCGGCGACGAGAGCAAAACCATAGAACTTCGACATGAAAAGGTCTCCTAAGGAGCGGCGAAAGGCGCGCGATAAAACGCCCGCCGCCTTGTTGACGATTGGTACGGCGACTATTCTACTGCAAATCGGTTGTGTTTAAAAGAAGTTTTGGGGTCATTCGTAGACGAACTCGGCGCTGAGCGTCGCGTCGCGGTCGGCGACGGTTCGGAGCCAGTACGCGCCGAAGGAGTCGGGAAGCTCGAGCGTCGCGCGTCCGTCGGCGGGGACTTCGATTTTCTGGAACGGACGCCAGTCGCCATTACAGGTCGCGTCCGCTAGAAGCGTTACGACGACGGGCTCCGGCGAGCGGTTCGTCAGTTCGACGCGTTTGCGGTCGAAACCGGTCGCGAGCATCGGATCGGACGGCTCGTTCGCTTTGACGTCGGAGTCGCGCCAGACGAAACCGCGCCCCGTCGGCTTGCCGAATTTCCACAGATCGTCGATCGTTCCGAGCCATAGCGCGCACTCGCCGTCTTCCGACCGGACGATTCGGTCGGAATCGCCCTCCGGCGACGCTTTGACGCCCGCGAGAACGAGAAGCCCGCGATAGGACGCGTAGTCGACGATCAGCCGCCCGTCCGTCGCGATCGGACGCAGTTTCGGAACCCCGCCCGCGTTCTCCGCCGGAAGCTCGTAGAAGGTCCCCGCGAGATGGAGCAGGTCGCGTTCGGTGACGACCTCGCGATCGACCCGGAGCGCGATCGGCGTCTCGACGCGCGCCGCGGATTCGGAGCCGATCGGCAGGCGGTAGCGCGCCCCCTCGTATTGAAGCAGGACGCTCTTGTCGTCGAGCGTGCAGACGTCGGGCGCGACGGGCTTCGCGTCGACCATCGCCTTGACGCGCGAGATCGTGCCCGGCTCGCCCCCTTCGAATTTACATTCGACGCGTTCGAGTTTCGTCCCGTCTTCGTTGAGTTCGTAATATCGCTCCTCCTGAAGCGCGCCGCCGCGTATGTTCTCCGCGACGACCGCAAGGCGCTCGTTGTTCGAGCGAACCCAGAGACGCGCGCCGAGGACGTCCGCCGCGTCGTCGGGCGTCGCAATTCCGTCGAAGATCGGCGATGCTTGACCCGGCTGGCGTTTATCCTCGTTTCGATACTGGAAGAAGCAGGTCGCGCCTTTGAGGTCGGCGTCGGCGGTCGCGCGGATCCATTCGCCGGGAGCGTCTTGCGGGAACTCGACCCACGCGCAGCCGCCCAGCGCCGTATAGGGGACGCTCGTCGTCTGTAGCGGCGTCCACGTCCCGTCGCCCTTCGCGTCGACTTCAAACCTAATCGTCACGCGATCCGGCTGGTCGCGGCGGACCTTGAACTCCGCCGAGTCGAACTTAACGAACGCGCCGCGACGGTCGTAGCCCGCGAAAAGATACGGTTCCGACGGCGTCTGCGCGGCGACCTCGTCGTCGAACCAGACCGCGCCGCGCCCGAGCGCGGGCCCGAGTTCGTCGAGACGTTCCGGCGCCGCGAACCAGAGATTCGAACCGCTGCGCCCGGGCCCCGTGATTGCGACTTTGAGCGGACTCTTATTGAGAAACTCGTTCTTCGCCGCGTCGTCGCAGCCGAAGACGATTTTGCCGTTCCAGAACGCGAAGTCGCCGATTACTTTCAGATACGTCGAGCGCGGACGGATTCCCTTCGCGTTCGACGCGGAGAAGTCGCGAGGAAAGCGCCAGAACTGCCCGTGCATCGTCGCGAGGAAGACGTTCGGATCGTCGATTTCGCGGATGCGCGGCCATTCGGTGTTCCATCCGTGGGCGCCGTCGTAGCAGTGGGACGCTTTCGGGAGTCGGAAGAAGCTCCATTCGCCCGATTCAAGAACGCCGAGGATAACCGACCGAACGTCCCACCCGAGCGTCCAGAGAACCTCCCGACCCGTTTCGCCCCCGTAAATTCCGTCGGGTCCCGTCGTCTCCGTGAACTGCGCGCGCTTAATCACGCGCCAGCCCTTGTCTTCGCCGAGCCATTCCGCAAGACAGCCGGAAGGGACCGTCGGATCGCGCCGCGCCGCGTCGGACCCTTCGCCGTTGTTCGCGTAGACGAGGCGCTCCTGCGTCATATAGCCGCCTTTCCCGTGATAGCCGGGCAGGACGTCCTCTTCCGCCGTCTTCTCTTTGCGGTTGCCGTCTTTGCAGAGTTCGCGAACCGCGAGCGTATGGACGTCGACTTCGTAAAGCCCTTCTTCCATCGTCAGAAAGTAGACTTTATTCGCCGGGTCGAGCCACGACCGCGCGACCGCCGTCTCGCGTCCGTACATCTCGCGATGAGGAATCGTTCGGACGTTTCCTTCCGCGTCGATAACGTGGTTCCCGATGAAGAGCTGGTTCGATTCCCGATGAATCATGCGGTTCGCGTTCGTGCCGCCGACGCTTTCGGGGCGCGTCGTTCTATTGAGCGCGTCGTCGAGTTCATAGAGTTTGTCGCTCGACCCGTTCGGAAGGTGCGGCCCGTAGGTGACGAGCCAGAGTTTCCCCGCCCACGGAACGACCGCGCCCGTCCCGCATTCCCCTTCGTCGTTGAAATACCCGAGGGACGGATAGACGCCGCCGAACTCTCGCGGCGGAGCGCTCTCCTGCGCGGCGCACAGCGAGGCGCCGAGCGCCGCGACGACGGCGAAGACAAGCGTAAGACGGGCGAAACGTCGCATGGGAATCCTTTCAAAAGAACGCGAGACGCGAAGGGAGGGGAGGGGATAGGCGGGAGCCGGGGGAGGGGTTACACGCCGGGCTTGACGTCCGTCGGTTCCGACGAGCTGTCGAAGGTAAAATCGGCGTCTTTCGCGCCTTTGGGGGGACCTTCGTAACGAAGCTCGCCGCTGTTGGCGCGCGGCGGGAGTTTATAGGGCGACTCGTTGGCGACGGTCATCCCTTCGACGGGGTTGGCGTCCGCTTCGGGATCGCTCCAAGTCAGGTAGACGACGTAAGGACCGGGGACGGCGCCGTGCTTTTTCTTCTCGGCGAGTGAAAGCGAGTATTCGCCGTTCTCGTTGGTGAGTCCAGTCGCGGTCGGCGGGACGGTCGCCTCATTGGACGCCGACTGGAAGACGACGCGAATGTTGGCGGCGGGCTGACCGTCGACGACGATCTTTCCGGAGACGGGGACCGTTTTCGGACCGCAGCCGGAGAGCGCGAGGGTCGTCGCGATAAACGCCGTTATCGCGAGCGCAAATAGTTTTCTATGCATATTCTTTCTCCTATTAAACGCGGCGATTTTCTTTAAAAACCGCCGCGTCGAGAGGACCGTCAAATTTTAGAGCCGATCACGGAATCTGCACGGTCTGACCGTCGGCGATCGCGCAGAGGTTGCCCCAAACGCCAATGTCGTACGGGGGATCCGCCGAGCCGCCGATCCAGCCCGTGCCGACGTTGATCGTGTCGGAGATGAAATGCACCGAACCGTCGAGGAACGCCGCGTTGGCGCCGCCGGAATGGTACGAGCCGACCGAACGACCGCAGAAATACGTGTTGTTGGGCGAACCGAGACCGCACGTGTCGAGGCATAGCTGCCACTTATGCGCTTTAAGAGTCGCCGATTTTGGAGAGCAGGTGTAGATGTGGTTGGCGGCGACGCTCGCCCAGAACGTTCCTCGGCGCGGCATGGCGTCGGGACGGTGATGTTCGACGAAGATCGCCGTGTTCGACGTTCCGTCGGTGACGGCGGCGAGCGTGTCGAATCCGAGTCTATAGGCTTTGCCGTCGGCGCCCGTTACGTTCGTCGAATGAACGGTGTGGATCGCGCCGCGAAGATTCGTTCGGTTCGAAGCGCCCCAGTCGTCCCACCACCACGTGCCGCCCGTGTTCGCGCCGCCGACCGCGCGATACGACGTGCAATACTGCTCGTAGGCCGTGTAGTTCGTGTGACCGTCTTCCGTCGACGGGATGAGCTGTTGTCCCGCGCCCGGATCGGTAGGACATTCGTAGATCGGCATCCGCATCTTCGAGAGCGTTTGGTTGAGTCCTTGATTCGACGCGTTGACGGCGCCTGGAGTGGCGTTTTGGAGTCCGGCGGCGCCGAAGTACATCCGAAACGCGTTTTCCTGCTCAAGGTGCGGCAGCAGCGAGACGCCCCACATCGAGAACCAGCGCCAGAGGCTCGCGGTCGAGTTGGACGTCGGGCGCATGAGCGCGGCGCAGGGCAAGACGCCTTGAATATCGGCGTAGTTGTGCGTTGCGAGCGCGAGCTGACGCATCTTATTGGTGCATTCCATGCGTCGCGCCGCCTCGCGCGCCGCCTGAACGGCGGGCAAAAGAAGACCGATCAGTATGCCGATAATGGCGATAACGACGAGAAGCTCCACAAGGGTAAACCCTCTTTCTCGTCTGCTATTGGCGAAAGATAAATGATTCATTGTCGACTCCATGGGAAAAAACGGCTTGGTCTGAGTCGTCAAAAGACGCGCGTCTATCGCTGAAAAACGATCGCTTTGCAAGATTCGGACAAGAATTTCCAATCGCTCGCAATCGCTCTGACGCTAAGTATATTTTTTAAACAATCGTATCGCAAGCGATTTGAAGAAATGCGCTTATTTTTCCAGAAAAAGTTGAGATTTTGTATCATTTTGAGACGCCTTGCGCGTCGTAACCATCGGATATGGCGACGGAATAGCGCTCAGTTACAGATGCAACGATAGAAAAAAGAGCCGCGCGTCTCCCAGAGATGGCGGCTCTTGTCGTTGTTTTTCGCGCTGATTATTGGTCTGTCGGTCGTCGATCAGGCTTCTTTCCATATAATATGCGTAAGAGTCGCGTTCTAGCGCCTTATTTGAACATTATTTTCTTGATTTAGAAAAGTGTCGCCAGTGGTGACACTTTTCTAAGTACGTTTTTTACGTTTTGTTTTCATATTCGTTAAACATTTTCTTTTTAACGAGTTACTCTTCGATTTTTGGCAAGCTTGTCAATTCCTGTAGTTTCTTTCTGAGGACGTCTTTGTCCGGCAATTGCATTCGATATTCGGCGACCATCATCGGAGAGAGGGTTCGACTCATGGCGTATTCGACGACTTCGTCGTCCTTGGAGGCGCAGAGAATTAATCCAACGCTAGGGTTTTCGTCTTCTGTTTTTACTTGTCGATCAAGACCTTCCAAGTAAAAGTCCATTTTTGACACGTATTCCGGTTTGAATTTACCGATCTTTAGTTCTAGCGCTACAAGGCAACGAAGTCTACGACTGGCGCCGTTGAAGCGACAGCGCATACCTGCTCATCTGGAAAGAAACAAACTGAGAAATCTGATCGACGCGTTGTTTCAGCGATTTGTCGATAGACGAAACGTCAAAGAGAAAAGGAACCAAACGCTCGCGGCTTCTATCGTCTCTTAAGCGCATAAAACGCCGAGTCTAAAAGCGGATAGAGGATAAGGAGATAAAAGACGA
>CAMZHY010000159.1 GCA_947307005.1 uncultured Planctomycetaceae bacterium | reverse complement strand
GAGACCTCATTCAGTATTATCGCCCGTTTCCAGACGCTATCCTGAGCTAAGAGGCACGTATCTATACTCTCCTATCCCTTCCGCCGCTCTAGGGTCTTCCGAAAAAAACCTTGCCGCTCGACTTGCATGCCTAATCCACGCCGCCAACGTTCATTCTGAGCCAGGATCAAACCCTTCAATTCTTTTTATAGTCTTGAACCTTCAAAAGAAGTTTCGTTCGATCTTGGGTCCCGCGCCGGTCAAAGCGCAAGACATTTCTTTGAATCGTTTCTATTGGCTTACTCCAAAGGTCGTCGAATCTCTCCGACGACGGTTGGCGTCACACTGTATGATTTGTACTTTACCTGATTGTTAAATATCGTCTCGCCGCAATCAGCGACAAGAGCAAAAAGCATTCTATGAAGCTTTCAAGTTTCGTCAAGCGACTTTTTAAAAAATTTTTTCTTTTTCTAAACAACGGAGTCTGAAGACCGCGTCTCCAGACTCCGTAAAAATATCCTCAACTCTTTGCGCCGTCATGTAGTTGCGGCGCGACGCGCTCGGCGACGGTCACGCCTTCTGCGATTTCCCTTTTCCGTTGAAAAGGTTCATGACGAAGACGTAGAAGAGCGGGATGAAGAAGATCGCGAACGACGTCGCCACAACCGTGCCGCAAAAAACGCAGACGCCAAGCGACTGCTGGCTCAGCGAACTCGCGCCCGTCGCCATCGTCATCGGCAACACGCCGAGCGCAAACGCCGTCGACGTCATCAGAATCGGACGCAAACGAAGCCGACACGCCCGAACCGCCGCCTCTATAACGGGAAGCCCTTCCTCGTCGACCATCTGCTTGGCAAACTCGACGATCAAAATCGCGTTCTTCGCCGAAAGTCCCATGACCGTCAGCAGACCGACCTGGAAAAAGACGTCGTTCGTCAGTCCCTGCGCGGCGACGCCCACGACGGCGCCTAAAACGCCGAAGGGAACGCCCATCGCGATTGCAAACGGAACCGACCAGCTTTCATAGAGCGCCGCGAGGCAGAGGAAAACGATCAGCAACGAAAGCGCAAAGAGCGTCGACGCCTGAGAACCGCCTTGAATCTCCTCGTAGGATAGGCCCGTATAGCTCAGATCGACGCCCGCCGGAAGCTTCTTAACGATCTCGGCGACTTTCGCCATCGCGACGCCGGAGCTCACCCCCGCCGCCGGAACCGCGTTAAACTCGATTCCCGGCAGTCCGTTGTATCGCGCCAATTTCGGCGCGCCGCTCGTCCAGTGTCCCGAGGCGAACGCCGAAAACGGCGTCATGCGACCGACTTGATTCCTGACGTACCATTTGTCGAAATCAGAAGCGCTCGCGCGCGCGCTCGACTCGCCCTGAACGTAGACGCGCTTGACGCGCCCTCGGTCGATAAAATCGTTGACGTAACAGGATCCCCACGCGATCGACGTCGTGTCGTTGACGTCGGTGAGACTCAGGTTAAGCGCGCGAACGCGCTCGTCGTCGATATCGACTTTGTACTGAGGCTCGTCCGGAAGAGAATTCGTCCACGCGGCCTCAATCTCGTTGGAAGAGTTGAGCTCCTTAAGGAACTGCCGCTGAATTTCGAGCAGTTTGTCGTGCCCAAGTCCCGCTCGGTCAAGCAGATAAAAATCCAACCCAGAAACGTTGCCCAGTTCCATCATCGACGGAGGAATGACCGGCGTGACCTTCGCCTTCGTAATCTTCGAGAAGCAGTTCGCCTGCGCCCTCTTAACGATGCTGAAAACGTCCTGGTCCGGTCGCGTTCGCTCTTCAAACGACTTTAGCGAAATGAAGAAGATTCCGGCGTTCTGGTTCGAACCCGCGAAGCTAAAGCCGTTGACCGCCAGAATGTTGGCGATGTTGTCGCCTTCCGCGTCGCTAAAGTACTGCGAGACTTGATCCAGAATCTCCTGCGTTCGCTCCTGACTCGAGTTAGGCGGCAACTCGACCAAAACGTACAGGTTGCCCTGGTCTTCCGTCGGCAGGAACGCGGTAGGGAGTTTGGGATACCAGTACGCGATAAGAGCGAGAATCGCCGCAAACACGATCAGATAACGCTTGCGACGGTTCACGACGCGCCCGACGCCGGACACGTATTTTTCGGTTCCCCATGCGAAGAAGTCGTTAAACCATCGGAAAAAGACGAACGGTTTCGAATTTTTCTTCGGAGGTTTGAGCATCGAGGCGCACAGCGCGGGCGCAAACGTTAGCGCGATGAAAACGGAAAGGAGCATCGACGAAATGATCGAAATGGCAAATTGACGGTAAATAACGCCCGTCGAACCGCCGAAAAACGCCGTCGGCAGAAAAACGGCGGAGATCGTCGCGCCGACGCCGACAAGCGCGCCCTGAATCTGCTCCATCGTCTTGACGGTCGCCGCTTTGGCGTCCAGCCCTTCGGTCGCCATCAATCGTTCGACGTTCTCCACGACGACGATCGCGTCGTCCACGAGAAGCCCGATCGCGAGCGTCAGCGCGAAGAGAACGGTCACGTTCAGCGTGAACCCGCACGTATAGAGAACCCCAAAGGTCCCCAGAAGGACGACGGGAATCGTCAACGTCGGCACGAGCGTGACGCGAACGCGCTGGAGGAAGAGGAACATAACGCAGAAGACGAGGACGACCGCTTCAAAGAGCGTGTGAACCACCGCGTGAATCGAAGCGCGAACGACCGGCGCGTTCTCGCACAGATAGGCGAACTTCAATCCTTCAGGCAAATAACCGCGAAGAGAATCGAGCGTTTCCTTAATCTTATCCGACGCGTCCAAAACGTTCCCGCCCGCGGCGAGTCGAATCGCAAGCGCGACGCCCGGATGACCGTTCACCCGCGTTCTAACTTCGTAAATCTCGCTGCCAAGCTCCACTTCCGCGACGTCGGAAAGTCGAATTTGGGAACCGTTCGTCGAGGTCTTCAGCAGAATGTCGCGAAACTCCTGCGCGGAGGTCATTTGGCTCTTCGCGACGACGGTCGCCGTCACGCGAACGCCCTCGGGAGCCGGCGCGCCGGCGAGTCGCCCGACGGAGACTTGAACGTTCTGCTCGCGAATCGCCGCGACCACGTCCTTCGCCGTAAGATCATACGCCGTAAGTTTCTCCGGTTTAAGCCAGATTCTCATCGCGTACTGAGACCCCCACACGTCGATCGAGCCGACCCCGTCGATTCGACCGATCTCGTCCTTAACCTGACCCGTCATCAGGTCGCCGAGGTCGGAGTCCGAAAGCGATTCGTCGTCGCAATATCCGGCGACGATCAGCATGTAGTTGGCCTGATATTTGTCAACCTGCATGCCGGTCGCTTGAACTTCCGTCGGAAGCAGCGGGGTCGCCAGCGCCAACTTGTTCTGCACCTGAACCTGCGCGATGTTGGGGTCGACGCCCTGTTCAAACGTCAGGATAATCTCGAAACTGCCGTTCGCGGAACTGTCCGAACTCATGTACCGGAATCCGTCGAGACCGGTCATCTGCTGTTCGATCGTTTGCAGAACGGAGTCTTGGATCGTTTGCGCCGACGCGCCCGTATACCGACCGGAAATTTTGATCGCGGGCGGCGCGACGTTAGGAAACTGCGAAATAGGCAGCTGAATGAGCGCCGCCAACCCCGCCAGCATGATCATAATCGCGACGACCCACGCGAAAATTGGTCGTTCTATAAAAAATTTAGACATGATAGACTACAATCTCTTGCTCTTGCGGTGGGGAAAACTACTTGGCGTCCGTCTGCGCGGGCTCCGCCGTCTGATTCTGCGGCGCGACCGGCGTCGTCTGATTCGGGGACGCGGCCGGCGTCGTTTGATTCTGCGGCGCGGTCGGCGCGACGCTCTGGGCGTCTTCGGCGTTCGGGCTCTTCGAGGGTTCGTTGAGCGTTTCCGTCAGCGCGGGCTCTAACGTCGTCGTGTTGGGCAGATTCGTAATTTCCTTCGCGGCGACCTTCGCGCCCTGCGCAAGGTGCTGCACGCCTTCCACGACGACGCGCTCGCCCGCCTTGAGTCCGGAGTCGATCAGCGCCATGTTGCCCAAGTTTCGCTTGGAGACGATCGGACGCTGATTAACGGTCGAATCCTCTTCGACGACCCAAACGTAAGGATCGCCCGCGGGCGTTCTAAAGAGCGCCTGCTGCGGGATCAGGAGCGCGTTCTCGCGAGTCCCTTCGTTCACAAAGACGCGGACGAACATGCCGGGCAACATCACCTGCTCCGGGTTCGGAAATTCCGCGCGGATCGTCACGGCGCCGAGATCTTCCTGAATTCGGTTGTCAATGAGCGTAACCTTGCCGTCGAAAGGATATTTCCATCCGTCTTCAAGAACGAGCGTCGCTTTGGCGCCCAAAAAGAACTCCGCTTTGGTCTCGGACAGATCCTCCGACTCGGGGGAAACGGTTTCCAGCAGCGTCCGAACAGAGGGGTTCATATCGACATAGATCGGATCAACCTGCTGAATCGTCGTCAGCGCGCCCTGCTGACCGTCCGTAACCAACGCTCCAACAGTAATTTCAGAAAGACCGATTCGACCGGAGATCGGCGCTTTGATTTGGCAGTAATCAAGGTCAAGCTTCGCAAGATCAAGCTCCGCCCCCGCAATTTTCCAGTTATATAGCGCTTCCTCATAGGACTGTTCGCTCGTCGCTTCTTTTTCCTTTAGCGCGAAATATCGGTCCTTAATCAGGGCGAGATTGTCGTACCTCGCCTGCGCTTTTTCATAATTCGCGCGATAAACGTTGTCGTCGATATGATACAACACTTGGTCTTTTTCGACGAGCTTGCCTTCCTCGAACAAGCGCTCCAGAACGACGCCGTTCACCTGGGGACGTACCTCCGCCGTATTCGACGCCCGCGTTCGTCCAATCAACTCGCGCGTAAGCTCGACCGTCTCCGGCTTCAGCGTATACGTTCCGACCTCGATCGCCGCGTCTTCGTTACGGGAAACGCCGGCTTCGTCGGACGGCGCTCCGAAAAGGCTCGAATAGACGCGCTTAACCTGATCGCACCCCGTAAAAACCAACATCGTTGCCGCCGACGTCAGAATAAAACCGCGCAAAACGCGCCCTAACGACGTCGCGTTCGACTTAATAACGTTCATCTTATCCTGTTTCTCCGTTATGTTTTCAATAAAAATGGAGGATTCTATCAACGTTTGGCGCTATGTTCTCCCGAGGAAAACAAACTCGTCTTCGCTCAAACAAATTTCGACGCCGTCTTGCGACGACGCTCTCGTAAATCGTTCCGACCGTCGCTATAATAAGCAAACGCGGCGACCATCCGCCAATGTATTATACAACGCGGTTTCCAACAAGGAATAGACGTTTGCCAAATCGCCCGCATTTACCGCGCCATCCCGTCTTAACATAAGAACGGACGGAAGATGGCGCGATTTCGACTTTAACCTCGATACGGAAGACCCTTCGTATTCACATTTTTTGATTAACCCGCTTGCAAGGGAGTTTTCCATGAAACGACTTGCCGTTCTGTTTCTTCTCGCGCTCGCGATCGCCGCGCCGCGGCTCGTATTCGCCCAAAACGATAACGAATGGGTCAAATACGAAAGCAATCCCGTCCTTGGCGGAGATTTAGGCGTCTGCTTCGACGTGACGCTCCTCCAAGAAAACGACCTCTTCAAAATGTGGTTCTCATGGCGAACCAAACGTTCGATGGGCTATACGGAAAGCGTCGACGGAGTTTCGTGGAGCGAGCCGGTCGTCGTCCTCGCCCCGCGCGACAGCGGCTGGGAGAATCTCGTCAATCGAAGCGGCGTCGTCCATAAGGGCGACCTGTATTACATGTGGTATACGGGGCAGACGGAAAAAACCTCGCAGATCGGCTTCGCGACGAGCCGCGACGGCGTCAAATGGGAACGCCAGTCCGACGTCCCCGTCCTGAAGGCGGAAGAGGAATGGGACAAGACGTCGGTCATGTGCCCCGACGTCCAGTGGGACGAGGAGGATCGGCTCTTCAAGATGCGCTATTCGGGGGGCGAACAGTACGAGCCGAACGCGATCGGCTACGCGACGAGCTCCGACGGACTCCATTGGACGAAATACGAAAAGAATCCGATCTTCGCCGCCGACCCGAACTCCAAGTGGGAACAACATAAAGTCACCGCCGGTCAGATCGTCAAACGCGGCGAGTGGTATTACATGTTCTACATTGGATTTGAAAACGAGCATCTCGCGAGAATCGGCGTCGCGCGCTCCAAGGACGGAATTTCCGGCTGGGAACGCTCGAAGAACAACCCGATCGTCTCCCCCGACCCCGACAAGTGGGACGGCGACGCGTGCTACAAACCCTTCGCGATTTACGACGAAAAAGAAGACCTCTGGCGCCTCTGGTACAACGGTCGCAAAGGAAGCGTCGAACAGATCGGTCTCGTTATCCACAAAGGCGAAGATTTGGGCTTTTAACGACGACGTCAGCGGTTAGACAATTTTTCCAGCTCTAAACCGACGTCGAGACGCGCGCGTTCGAACGCTTGGGGATCGGCGATATAGCGCGTCGAATAGCGACCGGAGCCGCAGTTGAGCGGGAGCCAGTCGAGCGCGCGGTCGAGAATCGCCTGCGCTTGAGCGCGTTCCAGCGAGCTCGCCGCCGTCTTGTTCTCAATCGCGTCGCGCAGTCCGACGAGCCAGCCCGCGTCCTCGATCCCCTCGCGCGCCTGTTCCGAACGAATCGAATCGAGAATCGCGCCCGGTCGTCCGATTAACTCGCCCGGATAGAAAATGTAGCCGTCCCCGTTCGGATAGCGCACCCAATACCGCACGCCGGGCTGATCGGACTGAGAAATGTAGAAGTGCGACGCCGAATCGAACGGGTTGAGCGTATACCACGTCGCGCCCCAGAATTCATAAAGCTCCGCGCCGCGTCGAACGCACGTATAGGGGAGCAGCCGCTCGACGGCGCACAGGGGCGTGTCGAGACACATCTGACCGTCGGTCGTCCACCAAACGCGACCGCCCGCGTCGAAGATTTTCTGAAGCGTTTCCTCGCCGACCCCGCCGTAGTGACCGACGCCCCAAACGTCGATATATCCGAGCCATTCCGGGACGTAAACCCAGACGCTGGAATAGATCGGAATCGCGGGATCGACCTCGTGAATCATGTCGCAGAGCGCTTTCATCTGCTCGATGATTTCAGGCTTGGAATAGAACGGCTCGTCGGAGATATAGAGGACGCATTTATCCGCCCAGCCCTTCTCTTTAAGGTGTTCCCAGAAGAGTTTGAGCTTCGCCTGATACGCTTTCTTATATTCAGGTCGCAGTTTCGAGCGATCGGCGCCGTCGTAGGGCCATTCGCCGGGGTAAGGGTTCTCTCCTTCGACGACCTTAGGCGGAACGCCCCAGCCGAAGAGGTAGAACTCGCCGGGGAAATACGCGGCCTTTCCTCCGAGTTCGTCGAAATACCGCGTCGCTTCCGCGTCGTATTCGGACCAGTCGGCGGTCGCCTCGCCCGTCTCTTTGTCGTAGCTGATCTTTGGCTCGCAGACGGGCTTATCGGGGCAGAGTTTACGTTCCAGCAGTTTTTCGGAGACCCGAACGAGTTTCTCCCGACGCGTCCCCTCTCCGAAATAATCGCGGGAGATTCGAGAGTCGTAAATTCCGGTAATTTTGGTCGACGGCGCGACGAAGTTCAGGACGGTCGTCGCGTACGGTATTTCGAGTTTGAAACCGTCGTCGCGAACGAGCGAGACAAGTCCCTCGTAGACGCCGGGCGCCGTTTCGGGCGTCGTCTTGAATCGCAGCCAAATCGCGCGCGTTTCGTCGGCGCGGAGCGAGAGAACGCCGGCGA
>CAMZHY010000158.1 GCA_947307005.1 uncultured Planctomycetaceae bacterium | reverse complement strand
ATGAGCCAACAGGCCGATTTGGGAACGGGCGATTACTGGCCGCAAGCCCACGCTATCGACGTGATTACCGACGCGTATCTGCGAACGAAGGACGAGAAGTACTCCAAGATGTTCGACCTTTGGTTTCAGGGCATGCCGCGCTTCAATCCTAACGCCCGACAGGGCCGACGGAGAGGCGATCCATGGTGGAACGTCTTTGTGGACGACATGGAATGGCACTGTCTCGCGCTCATTCGCGTCTACGAGGCGACGGGCGAGACGCGCTATCTGAACAAAGCGCGGCAGGTCTACGCCGACTGGATATGGACGCAGTGGGGTCCCGAGGACGAGGCGCCGTGGCATGGCGGGATCACATGGAAGACCGACGTTTCTAAATCTAAGAACGCCTGCTCCAACGGCCCCGCCGCCATCGTCGCCGCTCGCTTGGCGCAACTGGCCTCGGTCGACGCTTCGAACGACAAAAACAAGACGGAGGCCGAGTATCGGGACGAGGCGTTGAAAATCTATCGATGGGAGCGGGAAAATCTCTGGAACTCGGAGACGGGCGCCATTTTCGACAACATGAACAGGGAGGGAAGAATTGCGCGTTTCAACTTGAGTTACAACCAGGGGACGTTCATCGGCGCGGCGGTGGAACTCTTCCGTCTGACAGGCGATCGTTCGCTCCTAGACGACGCCGTCCTCACGGCGCGTTATACGACGGGACCGATGAGCCGACGCAACCGCGGCGTTCTCTCCGACGCCCCGGGCGGCGACGGGGGGCTCTTCCACGGTATTTTCTTCCGTTACCTCGCCAACCTGATCGTCTTGCCCGAACTGGACGACGCCGCGCGGCAAGAGCTGACCGACTACCTTCTGCATAGCGCGACGGTGTTGGTTCGTCGAGGCGTGAATCCCGAAACGGCGCTCTATGGCGGACGCTGGCGGCGCCCGCAGCCGACAAACGAGCCCTCGGCGCTGAACCCGCACGTTACGGGCTGCACGCTTCTGGAGGCCGCGTGCAAGGTCATGACAGCCGCCGAAAATAACGGCGACGACCGCGACGGTCAACCCGTCGAATCTCAGTTGTAAATCCGAGAGGAGAAAATCGACAAAGCGCAAGGCGAACGCCCGTCGCGTTCGCCTTGCGTCGTTATCCGTCCGATCTTATCGAAAAAAGCGCGCGTCGCGCGATCATTCTTTGCCCGCGCCGACGTTGAACGCGCGTTCCAGCGCCTTCGGGAACGCGGTTTCGCGAACTTCTTTCTTGTGTTCTTCCGAAAAGCTCCCCATCTCGTACTTGGAATAATCCTTGACCTGCAACGTGTCGTAGACGGGGAAGATTCGGACGGAACCGTTCAGAAACTTAAAGGGCTCGAAATACGCCTTAAGTTTCGCGCCGTACAGATCCTCGTACATAGACTCGGGGACGTTCATCGTCAGGAAGACGTCGACGTCGACTTTTCCTTTGAAATAGCTGGTATAGTCGTTGTACGAAAGCGCGGGAAAGACGATTCTTTCCAAAAAAGATCGAAAGACGCCCGTCGGTTCGCTAAAGTAGATCGGGGAGCCGACGATCAACTTGTCCGACTGCAACACGCGCTCGAGAACGGGGGACAGTTCGTCTTTCCAGTAGCATTTGCAGTGTTCTTCGATTCCCTTGCGCTTGCACGCGAGACAGCTTCGACATCCGGTAAACTTCAGATCGTAAAGATCGACGTATTCGACTTCCGCGCCAACCGACTCGGCGCCCTTCTGCGCTTCCTTGAGAATTTGCGCGGTGTTCCAAATTTTACGAGGGCTGCCGTTGATAATGATCGTCTTCATGTTTTTCTCTCCTGAAACGAATTCTTAGTTGCGCTGCGACTCCAATAGAAGCCTCCGCCAATTCTACATGTTTTGGACGCTAAAGGAACAAATTTCAAACGTTTCACGCGCGGACGCGCCCCCCGACTCGACGCGCCGCCCTGCCTGACCGTTAAAACGCGCGCTAACGAAAGTTTCTCACGACGAAACGCCTTTCCTTTTCTCCAGCGCCAACCCAATCAAACGATTCGCTTGATCCGCCATAAAGAGCGGAATATTGAGAACGTCGTCGTCGAGTTTTGAATTATCCAAAAAAATCGCGCAACAGAATTTCACATAATTATGCATAAAAGTGTGATAAAAATCACACTTTTATGCGTTTTTCGGTGACAGCAGAGTCCCCGACGCCTCTTTAAATGGAAACCTCTTGCGCGAGACGCCGCCTTTTTTATACTTTAAATTCGCAAGTATTCCCTTAGAAGTTACGGAGCGCCGCGAAGATATGCCCTTCCTTTTCCCCGACCGTTTCCAAGCGTTCGATCTGAACGTTGACCGTCCGACCGTCATGGCGATTCTTAACGTCACGCCGGACAGTTTTTCCGACGGCGGACGCTTTAACGCTGGACGCGAATCGTTTGACGTCGACGTCGAAGCGGTCGTCGACGCGGCGCGGATCGCCCTTCGCGACGGCGCGGGAATCCTCGACGTCGGCGGCGAAAGCACGAAGCCCGGCGCCGAACCGGTCGAAGAAGCGGAAGAACTGCGCCGCGTCGTCCCCGTCGTCCGCGCGCTCGCGCAAGGGTTTGACGTCCCGATCTCAATCGACACGCGCCGCCCCGTCGTCGCCGACGCGGCGCTCGAAGCCGGCGCGGCGCTCGTCAACGACGTCGCCGCAGGACGGTATATCGACTCGCAGCGACGACTCGCGGACGAATCGGAATCGGGCTTTCCCGAAGAAATGGCGGAAGTCGTCGCGCGTCGCGGAGCGAGCGTCGCGCTTATGCATATGCGCGGGGTTCCTCAAACGATGCAGGCGACGCCGCCTGAATATCCGAACGGGGTCGTCGAGGAGATTTTCTCGTTCCTCGCGCGTCGCCGCGACGCATTCATCGGCATGGGGGTCGCGCCGGAAAAGATTCTTTTCGACCCCGGTCTCGGGTTCGGCAAAACCTTTGAGCAGAACTGGTCGATCATCGCGAATATCGAACGATTCCACGCGCTCGGCGGTCCGCTTCTTCTGGGTTTTTCGCGCAAAACGTTCCTGCGTGAAACGGCGCGTCGACGCGACGAAGGGCGCGGACTTTCCCCCGCGATTCCCGACGTCGCGACGCTCGACCAGGAGACCGCGACGCTCGCCGCGCTCGTCGCGCGCCGCGGCGTCGCCGTCCTGCGCGTTCACAACGTTCGCCAAACCGCGCTCGCGCTAGAAATCGCGCGACGTTCTGAAGCCGAGGCGCCGCGACAATGACGGAAGAACGCGAAATTCTCGTCGTCGGAACGGACGAGGCGGGGTACGGGCCGAACTTAGGACCGCTTCTTGTCGGCGCGTCGTGCTGGCGCGCGCCTAGCGAATTGACGCGCCTCGACGACGCGGCGACGACGGACGCCCAAAATTCGCTGCTGAGCTTTGCGGAATCCGCGCGCGGGGACGACTTCGTTTGGTCGACGCGGCGTCTCGACGCGGCGCTGGCGCCGATCTCCGGATCGCGTCGGAGCGCCTTCCCGCTGCTCGACTCCAAGAAGCTCTACGGACCGTCGAAGTCGCTCGCGGCGATTGAACGGCCTTTCGCGCTCGCCTCGGCGCTTCTCGGTCGCAAAACGGATTCCTTCGCGACGATTCTCCGCGACCTCCGGTCGGAGTCGGGCGACCCGCCGCCCCCGTGGGAACTCGACGCCACGCTAGACCCGCCCGTCGATCCCAAGACGCTTCGAACGCCGCTCGAACCCGACGTCGAGCGCGTTCGCGGCGCGCTAGCGTCGGAAAACGTCGCGCTTCTCGAACTCGCGGCGCGTCGAATCCAGCCGCTGGAGTTCAACCGGCGTCTCGACAAACTCGCGCTCAAGAGCGCGCTGATCGCCGACGCGACGACTTCGCTCGTCGTCGAAACGCTCCTCGCCGCGTTTGAACGCCTCGAACGGGCGCGCGCGCCGCGTCCCGAGAACGCGCTCGTCCTCTGCGACAAACTCGGCGGACGCGACCGTTACGAGCCGATTCTCAAAGAGCGTTTCTGCGGCGCCGACGTTGAAATCATTCGCCAAGGACGCGACGTCGGAATCTACCGTCTCGTCGCCCGAGAAGGGCGCGACCGCGACGGAACGGTCCGTCCCTTCCCCGCGCCGACGACGCTCGAAGTCCGCTTTACCGCCAAAGGAGAGTCAAACGCGCCCGTCGCGCTCGCGTCGATCGCGGCGAAATACCTCCGCGAACTCTCGATGCGGCTCTTCAACGAATACTGGCGCGACGCGGTTTCGGACGCGCTGAATCCGACGGCGGGCTATCCTGTCGACGCGCTCCGATTCCGCGCCGACGTCGACGACGCCCGGCGACGCCTCGAAATCCCCGACGACGTCTTCTGGCGTCGGAAATAGCGTTTCAGGAGAACGCCTTATGCCTTTCGCGCGATTTAGAAAGAAACGCCTGACCAAAACGCGAAGATCGCCGGCGCGCTACGTCGCCGAGCTTTTCTTCAAGCTCATGGGCTTTCTTTATTTCGTTTGTTATCGCGCCAACAACGCAATCGACGTTTCGCGCTTTGAATACCCCTCCGCAAAGGTTCCGCCCAGCTTCGACGGGTTCCGAATCGTTCAAGTCTCCGATCTTCACGGCAAGGTCTTCGGACGGGACAACGCTAAACTTCTCGACCTTATCGAGCGCGAAAAGCCCGATCTTATCGTCGTCACCGGCGACGTCGTCGACGAGCGCAATTTCCGCCTCGATCAGCTCCGCGACTTTGCCGAACGACTCGTTCAAATCGCGCCCGTCTTCTACGTCGCCGGCAATCACGAGGCGGACTTCTATTCCCAATATTTCTACGAGATCGTCTCGATCCTGCGGAAAGCGGGCTTCACGACGCTGCTCGCGCGCGAAACGAGAATAACGCGGAAAAACGGAGACGCGATCATGGTCGCGGGCACGGTGGACGTCAAGACGTCCCAAGAGTTTGCGAAATTCGCCGAGCCGCAGTTCAAGAAATTCTCGCGCAACGAGGGAGAGTTTCGTCTCCTTCTTTCGCATCGTCCGGAGTTTCTAACTCTCTATTCAAAATACGGTTTCGATCTTGTTTTTTCCGGACACGCGCACGGGGGGCAGATTTGCGTTCCTTGGTTCATGCCGAACGGTCTCAACGCGCCGGGACAGGGGTGGTTCCCCAAGTATACGCGCGGCGCGCATAAACTGGGCGAAACGACGATGATCGTCTCGCGAGGTCTTGGGCCGAGCGTGATTCCCACGCGTCTCTTTAACCGCCCCGAGCTTGTCGTTTGCGTTCTGAAAAGAGACGCCGGACAGAATCGGGGTATGGCAAACGAAAATCAGGTTTGATAGAATAAGGGGACGCGAAAGGCGCGTTTAACAGAAGGAAGAAAAAATGCCCTATTTCGGAGTTCACGAATCGATATCGTCCGGGTTCGACGCGGCGGTTCGCAAGGTCGCGAGCGTCGGGTTCGACTGCGTCCAGATTTTTTCCGCCAACGCGTCGCGATGGCAAAGCAAACCGATCGATCCGAAGGCGGCGGAACGGTTCCAAGCGGCGCTGAAAGAAACGGGCGTCGTTAAACCGCTGATTCACGACTCCTATCTTATCAACATCGCGTCGGTCAATCCCGAGCTGCTTGAGAAATCGATCGCCGCGTTTAAAGAGGAACTGATTCGCGCCGACGCGCTCGGAATTCCTTGCGTCGTCATGCATCCCGGTTCCGCTAAAGACGATACGCGCGAAAACGCGCTTCGCCGCGCGTCGGAATCCTTCGATCGAATCTTCCGCGAACTTCCGGAAACGAACCGCGTCGTCGTTCTCGTCGAAACGACCGCCGGTCAGGGCGCGTATCTCGGCGCGACCTTCGAAGAAATCGCCGCGATTATCGACGGAACCGACAGTAAAGATCGCTTCGGCGTCTGTTTCGACACGTGTCATTCTTTCGTCGCGGGTTACGATTTCGCGACGCGCGACGCGTTTGAACGGACGTTTGAGGAGTTTGATCGCGCCGTAGGTCTCGAGCGCTTGAAGGCGTTCCATCTCAACGACGCGGTCAAGGGGCTCGGCTCGCATCTCGACCGGCACGCGCATATCGGACAAGGCGCGCTCGGTCTCGAGCCCTTCCGTCTCGTCGTCAACGATCCGCGTTTCGCGGAGCTTCCCATGTATCTCGAAACGCCGAAAGGACAGACGCCCGAAGGCGAAGACTGGGACGCCGTCAACCTTCGCGCGTTAAAAGAATTGCTAAAATAACAAGGCGCTATCCGCGTCCTTCCCTTTTCCTACAAAGGAGACGATTCAGATGAAACGTTCCATTCTCGCCGCGCCCCTTCTTGTCGTCGCGATCGCCTTCGCGTTCTGCTCCTTGGCAAACGCTCAAGATTTTGAAACGTTTAACCTGTGGCCGGAACTTGCGCCCGGCGAAAAAGCCGACGCCGAAAAACCGACCTACGAAATCTGGAAACCCGCTGAAAAGACGTCGGACGCGTGCATGATCGTTTGCCCCGGCGGCGGATACTTTGGTCTCGCTTACGACCATGAAGGGGATAAAATCGCGCGATATTTCACTTCAAAAGGAATAACGACCGTCGTGCTGCGATACCGCGTCCCGCGCCGTCAAGGAGTCCCGAAGCACATGGCGGCGTGGCAAGACGCGCAGCGCTGCGTCCGCGTCGTGCGTTCGCGCGCCGGAGAATGGGGAATCAATCCCGACAAAATCGGGATTATGGGCTTTTCCGCCGGCGGTCACCTCACGCTCATGACGGCGACGACAAGCCAGACGAACTCTTACGAGCCGGTCGACGAGATCGACAAATTCTCCGCGTCCGTTAATTTCGCGTTTCCTGTCTACCCCGCGTATGTTCTAAAGGACGGCGCCGACGAACCGAATACGGGCAAAGGAAACGACTCTGAATTGGTCGGCGACTTCGCGTTCGACGAAAAAACGCCCCCGATGTGCTTCATTCACGGCGACGACGACCAATACTCCCCGATGGGCTCCGTCGCGGTCTACGCGAAGCTTCGCAAGATGGAGATTCCCGCCGAACTCCATATCTACGCGAGAGTTGGACACGGATTCGGCGGCAATCCGACCGACGACCATCTTGGCGATTGGCTTAATCGCGTCTATTACTGGATGCAAAAAATGGGATTCTGACCTAGTTTCCATCGAATAACGCCTCGGCGCCGGTCGCATCGGCGCTCGCTTTTCCTCTTCCTTTCTCCAACCCGACAGCCTTTAGGAATGAAAATGAAACGTCTTAATTTCGCAATTCTCACTCTCGTCGCCGCGTTTGTCCTGACGTTCTGCGCCGCCGCGCGCGCCCAAGATTTTGAAACCTTCAACGTTTGGCCCGACGTCGCGCCCGGCGAAAGCGCCGATGCCGAAAAACCGACCTACGAATACTGGAAGCCGGCGGAAAAGACGACCGACGCGTGCATGATCGTCTGCCCGGGCGGCGCCTACCAAGGTCTCGCGTACGGACACGAAGGCGATAAGATCGCGCGTTACTTCGTTTCCAAGGGAATTACGACCGTCGTTTTGAAGTACCGCGTTCCGCGCCGCGAAGGGATTCCGAAGCACATGGCGGCGTGGCAGGACGCGCAGCGATGCGTCCGCGTCGTTCGTTCTCGCGCTGAAGAATGGGAAATCAACCCCGATAAGATCGGGATTCTCGGTTTCTCCGCAGGCGGCCATCTCACGCTCATGACGTCGACGACGAGCCTTACGAACTCCTACGAGCCGGTCGACGATATCGACAAGCTTTCCGCGTCCGTCAACTTCGCCGCGCCTGTCTATCCTGCGTACGTCCTCGAAGACGG
>CAMZHY010000157.1 GCA_947307005.1 uncultured Planctomycetaceae bacterium | reverse complement strand
CGGGGTCGAGCGCGCGCTCGCGCTGGAGACGCCCTGCGTTTTCGTCGTCGGAAACGCGCCGACCGCGCTCATGCGACTGCGCGACGCGTTCGACGCGGGCGCTCGGGTTCCGCGCGTCGTCGTCGGGGTTCCCGTCGGGTTCGTCAACGTCGAGGCGGCGAAGGAGGCGATGATGGAGACGACGATTCCTTATATCGTTAGCGTCGGGCGCAAAGGGGGCAGTTCCGTCGCGGCGGCGATCTGCAACGCGATTCTTTACGAGATGCGAAAGGGCGCGCTATGAGACGCGGCTTTACGACGGGAAGCTGCGCGGCGGCGGCGGCGAAGGCGGCGGCGTATATGCTGCTGAGCGGGCGCGTCAAGACGCGGATTCAAATTTCGACGCCCGGCGGCGAAGTCTTCGACGCGGAACTGGTCGACGTCAAGCGCGGCCCCGACGAAGTTTCCTGCGGCGTCGTGAAGGACGGCGGCGACGACCCCGACGTCACGACGGGGAGCGTCGTCGTCGCGACGGTCTCCTTCGGGGACGGCGAAGCGCGCGGCGTCGAGATCGACGGCGGCGACGGCGTCGGACGCGTGACGAAGCCCGGGCTCGACCAGCCGGTCGGCGCGGCGGCGATCAACTCCATCCCTCGGGCGATGATCGAACGCGAAGTCCGCGAGGTTATGGACGTTTTCGACTACCCCGGGACGCTGCGCGTCGTCGTTTCCGTGCCGGGGGGCGACGAGCTGGCGCGGCGCACGTTCAACCCGCGCTTTGGAATCGAAGGGGGCGTTTCGATCCTTGGCACGACGGGAATCGTCGAGCCGATGAGCGACCGCGCGATTTTGGAAACGATTCGCGTCGAACTGCGCCAGAATCGCGCGCTCGGCGCGACGCGAGTCGCGATTGCGCCGGGGAACTACGGGCTCGAGTTCATGAAGGAGTCCTTTGCGTTCGACCTCGACCGCGCGGTCAAATGCTCCAACTATATCGGCGACGCGATCGATATGGCGGCGGAGCTTGGCTTTACGGAGATTCTTCTTTGCGGTCATCTCGGAAAGCTCGTCAAAGTTTCCGGCGGGATCATGAACACGCATTCGAGCGTCGCCGACTGCCGCATGGAACTCATGGCGGCGGCGGCGGGATACGCGGGCGTCTCGACGGAAGGGATTCGGCAAATCCTCGATTGCGTTTCGACGGACGCGGCGTATGATATAGTCGTCGGCGAAGGTTGCGAGGCGGCGTTCATGGCGCGCGTCATGGAGCGAATCGAGTTTTACCTCAAGAAACGCGCGGCGGGACGGCTTGGCGTCGAGAGCGTCGTCTTCACGAAGGTTTTCGGGCTTCTCGGCGAGACGCCGGGGGCGCGCGGGCTGCTTAAACGATTGACGGAGGAACCCTTATGACGGAGAAAACGCGGGCGTCGATCCATTTCGTCGGCGCGGGACCCGGCGCGGTCGATCTCATCACGGTCCGGGGCGCGGAGACGCTCAAAAAAGCGCAAGTCGTCGTTTACGCGGGGTCGCTCGTCAACCCGGCGCTTCTGGAATACTGCCCGGACGCCAAAGTTTACGACAGCGCGAAAATGACGCTCGACGAGGTAATCGACGTCATGGCGTCCGCCGTGCGCGACGGGCTGGAGCTCGTCCGCCTTCATAGCGGCGACCCGAGCGTCTACGGCGCGATTCGCGAGCAGATGGACGCGCTCGACCGGCTGGGGATCCCTTACGATTCATGCCCGGGCGTGAGCGCGTGCTTCGGCGCGGCGGCGAGTCTCAATCTAGAATATACGGTTCCCGGCGTCGCGCAGTCGCTGATTATCACGCGCATGGCGGGCAAGACGGCGACGCCCCCTTTGGAGCAAATCGAGAGTTTCGCGGCGCACAGGACGTCGATGGCGATTTACCTGAGCGCGGGCAGACTTCAAGAGTTGTCCGAACGTCTTATCGCGGGCGGCTATCCTCCGACGACCCCGACGGCGCTCGTCTATAAGGCGACATGGCCCGACGAAAAGAAGTTCGTCTGCGACCTTTCGGAACTCGCCGAGGTCGCGCGCGCGAACAACATAACGAAAACGGCGCTGATTCTCGTCGGCGGCGCGATTAATCCCGAGAAATACGAGAAGTCGCGCCTTTACGCGCCCGACTTTTCCACCGAGTTCAGAAAGGCGCGGTCGAATGATTCTTAGAGTCTGCGCCTTTTCCGACGCCGGGCGACGTCTCGCCGAGCGGTTCGAGACGGCTTTTCCGGACGAAATCGTCGAGTTCCGCGATTCGAAGACGCCCCTCGACGCGTGGGTCGCCGACGCGTTCGCGTCGAATCTGCCGCTGATTTTCGTCGGCGCGTGCGGAATCGCCGTCCGCGCCGTCGCGCCTTTCGTCAAAGATAAGACGCTCGACGGTCCCGTCGTCGTCGTCGACGAACGCGGTCGTTACGCGATCCCGATCCTTTCGGGGCATCTCGGCGGCGCGAACCGGCTCGCGGAGGAACTTGCGCGGCGAATCGGCGCGGAGGCGGTCGTGACGACGGCGACCGACGTCAACGGGCTCTTTGCGGTCGACGTCTTCGCGGCGGAGAACGCGTTTCATGTCGAGAATCGCGACGGGATCGTTCGCGTCTCGTCCAAACTCCTCGCGGGGGAGCGAATCGACGTCTCGATCGACCCTGAAATCGAATATCCGCGCGAGGACGTTCCGGCGGAACTGCGATTGCGCGAGTCCCCCCCGACGGCGCCCTGCGACGTCTTGATTTCGGAGAGCGCCGAATTCAGGGAACGCGCGACGCTGCGGCTCGTTCCGAAAACGCTCGGTTTAGGCGTCGGGTGTCGCAAAGGCGTCGACGCGGACGCGATCGAACGGCTTGCCGCCGACCGACTCGCGGCGATCGGCGCGCCCGGGCGATGGGATCGCGTCGCGGCGGTCGCGAGCGTCGATTTGAAGCGTCGCGAATACGGGCTGGCGCTCTTCGCGGCGCGGATTCGGGCGCCCTTTGTCGTCTATTCGGCGGAAGAGCTTGCGGCGGTCGAAGGGGATTTTTCGGAGTCGTCCTTCGTTCGCGAGGTCGTCGGGGTCGCGAACGTCTGCGAACGCGCCGCGCTGCGCGAGGCGGGCGCGGGCGTGAAACTGCTCGCGGAAAAGGCGGCGCGCGACGGCGTTACGGTCGCGATTGCGGAAAGAAAGGCGGTCGTTAAGACATGGAAAAGACGATCTACATCGTAGGGACGGGGCCCGGCGGCGCCGAGTTTCTCACGGGGCAGGCGCGCGCGGCGCTCGACGCGAGCGACGTCGTCGTCGGCTACCGCGTCTATACGGAACTGCTAAAAAGCGCGTACCCCGACAAAGAATACCGAACGACCGGCATGACGCAAGAATTAGAACGGTGCCGGCTCTGCTTCGATTTGGCGGAGCAGGGGCGCCGGGTCGCGCTGATTTGCAGCGGGGACGCGGGGGTCTACGGGCTGGCGTCGCCGATGTTTGAACTTGCGGCGGAGCGCGAGTGGGTCGAGCTTTGCGTCGTCCCCGGAATCACGGCGGCGAACAGCGGCGCGGCGGTTTTGGGCGCGCCCCTCAATAACGACTACTGCGTCGTCAGCCTGAGCGATCTTCTCACGCCGTGGGAAACGATCGAAAAGCGTCTTCGCGCGGCGATCCTCGGCGATTTCGCGACGGCGATCTACAATCCTTCGAGCCGCCGCCGTTCCGACTATCTGCGCCGCGCGTGCGACGTCATGCTCGCGAGCGGCGCGGAACCGGGGCGCGCGTGCGGAACCGTCGAGAATATCGGGCGCGTCGGGACGGCGACGTGGGTCGGCCCGCTGTCGGAACTTCGCGAACGCGCCGTCAATATGTTCACGACGGTCTTTGTCGGTTCTTCGTCGACCGTCGTTTTAGGGGACAAACTCGTAACCAAGAGGGGCTACCGACGATGAGAGCGCTGATCTTTGCCGGGACGACGGAAGGGCGCGAGCTGGCGGAGACGCTCGCGCGCGCCGGGGTCGCGTGCGACGTTTGCGTCGCGACGGAATACGGAAGCCAAGTCATGCGGGAATCGGAGTTTATTCGCGTCCGGCAGGGACGGCTCGACGCGGAGGGGATGATACGGCTCTATGAGACGCTTCAGCCCGACGTCGTCGTCGACGCGACGCACCCTTACGCGACCGCCGCGACGGAAACGATTCGCAAGAGCCTCGAAGGACTCGCGATTCCGCGCCTCCGCCTGTCGCGCGCGGCGACAAGCGGCGACGGCTGTAAATCGTTCGCCTCGCTCCAAGAATGCGCCGACGCGCTGCGCGAGTCGCGCGGGCGGATCATGCTTTCGACTGGGAGCAAAGAACTCGCGCCTTTCTGCGACGACCCCGGGCTCCGCGAAAGGCTCGTCGTCCGCGTCCTGCCGAGTCTCGAGAGCCTTCAAAAGTGTCTTGACGCGGGGCTGGAAGGGCGTCAGATCGTCGCGATGCAAGGGCCTTTCACGCGGGAAACGAACGAGGCGCTCTTCCGTCAGCACGACGTCAAGTTTCTCGTGACGAAGGAGAGCGGCGCGGTCGGCGGCGAGGACGCGAAACTCGAGGCGGCGCGCGCCGTCGGCGTCGAGGTTTATCTCGTCCGTCGCCCGGAATCTCCCGAGGAAGAAGGGCTCTCCATGGCGGAGGTTCGCGCGCGGCTTGAGGAGACGCTCGGCGTGAAACTCCCCCTTGAGCCGCTCGACGTCGCGCTCGTCGGCGTCGGATGCGGCGCGCCCGCGGCCATGACGCGCGAGGTCGCCGAGCGAATCGAAGCGTCCGATTATCTTTTCGGCGCCCCGAGACTCTTAGACGCGGTCGGCGGCGCCGGGATCAAGCTTCCCTTCTATCGGAAAGAGGACGTTCTTCCTGCGCTCGAAAAAATCCGCGCCGAACGCGGCGACGGGCTGAAAGTCTCCGTCCTTTTCTCCGGCGATCCCGGATTCTACAGCGGTTGCGAACGCCTCTATCCGGCGCTCAAAGAGTTCGGCGGCGCGACGGTTCGCGTCATGCCGGGCGTCTCGAGCGTCTCGACGCTCGCGGCGCGGTTTGGGATAAGCTGGCAGGACGCGGCGCTTGTCAGCCTTCACGGCGTCGACGCGGACCAATGGACTTCAAAACTTAGAACCTTTGCGGCGGAGAAGAAAAAGACGTTCTTCATAACCTCCGGCGCCGCCGACGTTCGGGCGGTCGGCGCGATTCTCGCGACGTTTCCGCGCGCCGAAGAACGTTTCCGCGTTCTGCTCGGGTTCCGACTCTCCTACCCGGACGAGGCGCTTTACGACCTAACGCCGAGCCAATGCGCCGCGCTCGCCGACGACGGGCTGTGCGTCGGCGCGATTCTTAACGCGGCTCCGGAACGCCGTTCCCTTGCGCCGACGCTCCGCGACGACGACTTCCTTCGCGCCGACGTCCCCATGACGAAGGAGGAAATCCGCAAGCTCGCCGTCTGCCGACTCAAACTCGCGCCGGGCGACGTCCTCTACGATATCGGCGCGGGCACCGGCTCGATCGCGCTCCAAGCGGCGGCGCTCTCCCCCGATCTCCGCGTCTATGCGATCGAACGTCGCGACGACGCCGCGGAGTTGACGCGCCGTAACGCCGAAAAACTCGGGTTGGCGAACGTCGTCGTCGTCCAAGCCGAGGCGCCCGACGGGCTGGACGCGCTTCCGAAGCCCGACGCCGTCTTTATCGGCGGAAGCGGCGGACGGCTCGAGGAAATTCTCTCTTTGCTGCGCGCCGCGAATCCGAAGGCTCGCGTCGTCGCGACCGCCGTAACTCTCGAGAGCGCCGCCGCGATAACCGAACTGGCAAAGCGCGATTCTTTCAAAGATTTCGACGCGTCGCAGATTGCGGTCAGTCGCTTGCGGCGCGTCGGCGAGTATAATATGTTCCAAGCGAACAATCCCGTTTTCCTCTTTTCCTTTACTTTGGAGTGAAACGATGACGAAAGCGATCATGATAGCGGCGACGCGCAGCGGCGCGGGCAAGACGACGATCGTCTGCGCGACGCTCGGCGCCTTGAAGAACCGGGGCTTGGAAACGCGCGCCTTCAAATGCGGGCCGGATTACATCGACCCGATGTTTCACCAGGAGATCACGGGAACCCCGTCGCGCAATCTCGACCTCTTCTTTACGGACGAGGCGACGACGCGCTCGCTCTTCCTTCGCGACAGCGCCGCGGCGGACGCGGTCGTCGTCGAGGGCGTCATGGGGCTTTACGACGGGTTCGACTTTCGCTCCAACGTCGGCTCGTCGTATCATATGGCGAAGACGCTCAATCTGCCCGTCGTTCTAATTGTCAACGCGCGCGGAATGGGACGGTCGGCGCTCGCGCTCGTTCGCGGGTTTATGGCGATGGATACGGATCGCCTCATCGCGGGCGTGATTCTCAACTGCGTCCATAAGGGGGCGTATGAAAGAATTAAAACGCTGTTGGAGAAAGAGGCGAGAATTAAAGTTTTTGGATATCTCCCGGAATTTCCGGAAGGCGGGCTGGAAAGTCGGTATCTTGGTCTAAAGCTTCCTCACGAGATCGCGGACCTGCGCGAACGCGCGAGCGCCGCCGCGCTCAAGATCGCCGAAACGGTCGATTTCGACGCGATCCTCGCCGCGGCGCGGGAAATTCCCTTTTCGGACGCGAATCCCGACGGACGGCGTCTTGCGCCGAGCGTCTTTGAGACGCCGCGCGCCCGCGTCGCCGTCGCGAAGGACGACGCGTTCTGTTTCTACTATCACGACAATCTAAGGGCGCTGCAGGAGGAAGGCGCCGAGCTGGTCTACTTTTCGCCTCTCAAAGATTCCGCGCTTCCCGAAGACGTCGACGGCGTTTTGCTCGGCGGCGGCTATCCCGAGTTGCACACGCGCGCGCTTTCTGAAAACCGTTCGATGCGCGCCGCGATCAAGAAGGCGTTTGACGCGGGGACGCCCTTTTTAGCGGAATGCGGCGGGTTTATGTATCTTCACGACGCGATCGTCGCGAAAGACGGCGAGCGATTCGAAACGGTCGGCGCGATTCATGGCGAATGTCGCGACGCGGGGCGGCTCGTTCGCTTCGGATACGTGGAGCTGCGCGAGAAACGTCCGGCGTTTTTACCGGCGGACGCGCCCGCGATTCGGGGGCACGAGTTCCATTATTTCGACAGCGACGCGAACGGTTCGGACTGCGTTTCGACCAAGCCGGCGACGGGAAGAAGCTGGGACGCGGGCTACGTCGACGAGCGTCGGTGGCTGGGCTTCGCGCACCTCAGCTATCTGTCGAACCCCGCGTTTCCGAAGGCGTTCGTCGACAAGTGCGTCCAGCGGCGCGAGGAGCGAGCCCGTGGATAACTCGCGCCGATTCTTCAAGAACGTCGACTGCCGATATTACCCGTGTCACGACGGGATCGACGAGCTAAACTGCCTCTTCTGCTACTGCCCGCTCTATTGCCGCGAGGAATGCCTCGGAACCCCGGAGTTCGTCGAAAAAGACGGGCGCCGGATCAAGAGCTGCGTCAACTGCGTCTTCCCGCACCGCCCGGAGAACTACGACAAAATCGTCGCCGCGCTCAAGAGCGACGCGCGGGCGGGGAAATAAAATATTGTTCAAGCCGATTTTAGAGGAAATATTCTCAGTTCTCGTGCTTTCCCGTCGTTTGATCGGCGCTAGTTGTTGCTCCGCTGTAATCGCATCAAGCTCCGGATGAACGGCGGAACATTGGGCTTTCGTCATCCCCTTATTTATAGAATTGCGGAAAACAAGGATTCAAAGGGACGTCCTAAGGAGCTCCATACGGCGGTTGGGAGGATGCAAGAAATGAAAAAAACAATGCGCGTTGTATT
>CAMZHY010000156.1 GCA_947307005.1 uncultured Planctomycetaceae bacterium | reverse complement strand
TCAGCGTTCGATGAGCGCGCGCTGTTCCGGCGTGATCTTCATGACCTGGAAGTTCTTGAACCACATCTGACCGTCGGAACCGCCGTGGAGCTGGAGTCCGACTTTTCCTTCCTTTTCGATCTGAGGATCGGTCAGGTCGACGACGCGGAACCCGTTGAGGAACGTGACGACGCGATCGCCAACGGCGGCGACGGCGATTTCGTTCCACGCTTCGTCGCCCTTATTGCGGATCGATTCGGCGAATTCGTCGTCGGTTCCGAGCCATCCGCGACCGGGCTGGCCGGGGCCGCCGGCGGTGTGCCAAATGCCGGCTTCTTTACCGTTTCCGGCGATCTCGTCCTGGCATCCGCGGAGGAGCCACGGCGTGTCGACTTCGTGAGCGCGGAAATAGAGCGCGGAGTTCACACCGCCACGGAAGACGTAATCGACCTTCGCGCAGAAGTCGGCGTACGGAATGTGCGAAACGACGAGGCCGTCGCGCGGCTCCGTGTTGTCATGCTGACCGACGAGGACGCCTTCGTCCGTGAAGCTCCAGCAGTTCGGCTCGGTCGGGAAGGTGTAGGCGTCGATGATCTTCCAGCCTTCGTCGCCCTTGACGAAGAAGGATTTCCATTCGGAGACGCCCATGTCCTTAATGCGGATGTTCTTCCAGCGGATCGTACCCTGAGCGCCCTGGTGAATCTGGAGCCCGATGATTCCGGAGAAGGTGTAATAATCGAAAATATTCGCGACGGCGACGCCGTTGACCCAGGTGCGGAGCGACGGGCCGATCGCCTGAATTTCGAGGCTGTTCCAGTCGTCCTTCTTGTACGTCTCGAGCGCCTTGGCGAGGATCTCAGGATCCGTATTGTCGAGCCAGACGCGACCGTTCTGATGTCCGCGACGACCTTCGTCGTAGATGCGCGCGGTGTCGGTCGTGCCGGGGTCGATCTCGCACTGATAGCCGAAGACGCGGTCGTCTTCTTCGCGAATTTCGCTGCGGAACTGGACGCCGGAATTGCCGGGAACGTCGACTTTGAAATCGAGCTTTAGAATGAAGTTGCCAAACGGCTTCTCATAGCAGAGGAACGTGTTCCCATCCGTGTTGTTCGGGACGCATTCTCCGACGATCGCGCCGTCTTCGACCTTATACTTGGCGGCGCCGCCGTGCTTTGCCCAACCGTCGAGCGACTTGCCGTCGAAGAGCGAGACGAAACCTTCTTCATTGCCGTCGGCCGCAAAGGCGGTCGTCACGGCGTAGCACGCGAAAGCAGCCAGAAACGCGACTGCGACGCAAAACGTTTTACGCATCATAAAATCCTTCTTTGAACTGAAATCCTTGACGCGTCGAGAAATCTCCGCGTCGAAAACGCCGCCGCGCTCGGAGTCGAACGGGCGGAACGAACATTTTCCGTATTATATCCGGCGCGAAATGAAAAAAAAAGCCCCAAAGAAACGCGTCGTTAAATTTTATCGAGACGAATTTGCCCCCTTGCCTCGTCGCGCGCGCGTAACGCGGTATAATATGGAGTCCGGGGCGAGGGGCTCCATGAAAAGACGAACGATAGACGGGGCGACGCGTGATTTCTCTTTTGAAATATTTGACGGGCTATAGGAAAGAGGCGTTTCTGGCGCCCTTTTTCAAACTTCTCGAGGCGCTGTTCGATCTTCTCGCGCCCCTTGTCGTCGCGTGGATGATCGACAAGGGGATCGCGGCGAAGAATCGCGAGGTCGCCGTCGAAGCGTTCTGGCTCCTCGTCGGGCTGGCGTGCGTCGGGTTCGCGATCGCGGCGGTCGCGCAGTATTACGCGGCGAAGGTCGCGGCGACGTTTACGTCGCGAGTTCGGCGCGCGGCGTTCTCCCGCGTTCAGCGTTTTTCCTACTCGCAGCTCGACCGGTTCGGGTCCGACTCGATTGCGACGCGGCTCGGCTACGACGCGAATCAGATGCAGACGGGGTTGAATCTTGCGCTGCGTCTCGCGCTGCGCTCGCCGATCGTCGTCTTCGGCGCGATTATCATGTCGTTTTTCGTCGACGTCTACGGGGCGCTCGTCTTTCTCGGGGTCTTTCTGCCGCTGGCGCTCGTCGTCTTCGCGGTCGTCGTCAAGTCGATCCCGCTCAACGCGGAGAGTCAGCGGCGGCTCGACGCGGCGGCGCTCGCGGCGCGCGAGAATATCGACGGGCTCCGCGTCGTGCGCGCGTTCAATATGGAGTCGCATGAGAAAAGCCGCTTCGAGACGCTCCTAACGCGGCTCTATGAGACGCAGCAAAAGGCGGCGATCGTCGCCGGACTCATGAACCCCGCGACGTATCTGATCGTGAATTTGGGGCTCGTCGGGCTGATCTACACGGGCGCGGCGCGGATTCAGATCGGGGCGGCGACGCAGGGCGAGACGGTCGCGCTCGTCAACTACATGTCGCAGATTCTCGTGGAACTCGTTAAGTTAGCGAACCTCCTCGTTCAGACGAACCGGGCGGTCGTCTGCTCAAGACGGCTCGCCGAGGTCATTAACGAGCCGGAGGATATGGTCGAAGGAACGCTTGAACTCCCCGAGAACGCCGGGCGGGACGACGTCGCCGTTTCGTTCCAGAACGTTTCGCTGACGTACCCCGGCGCGGCGGGGAAGGCGCTGGACGGAATCTCGTTCGACGTTAAGGTCGGACAGACGGTCGGGATCGTCGGCGGGGTCGGGGCGGGCAAGACGTCGCTCGCGAACTTGATCCCGCGCTTCTACGACGCGACGGAAGGAACGGTTCAGGTCTTCGGGCGCGACGTTCGCGAATACCGTTTCGCGTCGCTGCGGTCGGCGTTTGGAATCGCGCCGCAGTCCGCGGAGCTTTTCGAAGGGACGGTCGCGTCGAATCTCCGCTGGGGCGCGGAGAACGCGACGGACGAGGACCTTTACGCGGCGCTTAAAATCGCGCAGGCGACCGATTTCGTCCCCGCGACCCCCGAAGGGCTGGCGCAAAAGGTCGAGGCGCGCGGACGCAATCTTTCCGGAGGACAGCGTCGGCGGCTGACGATCGCGCGGGCGCTGGTTCGCCGTCCGCGCATCCTGATTCTGGACGACGCGTCCGCGTCGCTCGATTACGGGACGGACGCGCGACTTCGGGCGGCGCTCCGCGAGGCGCGCGCCGGGACGACGACGTTTATCGTCGCGCAGCGGGTCGTCGCTGCGATGGACGCGGATCTGATCCTCGCGCTCGACGAGGGACGGCTCGTCGGACTCGGGGATCATGAGACGCTTCTGCGCGAGAACGACGCGTACCGCGAAATCTATAACACGCAGTTTCCCGACGACGAGAAGGGAGGGGCGAAACGATGAAAAAACGATTTCCGCTACCCAAAATCCGACGGTCGGGGTTCATTAAGCTCCTTCTGCTGCTCCGCTTTCAAACGTTTACGCTCCTTTTCGCGGCGGCGCTGTCCATTGCGGCGGCGTACGCGACGCTGCGGATCCCGCTGCTCGTCGGGCGCGCGATCGACTGTCTCGTCGGACCGGGTCAGGTCGACTTTCAGAGATTGGGACGGCTCTCTCTTGAAATCGCGTGTATGGCGGCGTTTGGGGCGCTCGCGCAGTTCAATATGTCGCTGTGCGGCGTCGTCGCGTCCTACGGCGTGGCGAGGACGGTTCGCCGGAAGATTTTTCATAAGATCGAAGAACTGCCGCCGAGCTATTTCGACGGTCGTCAGAGCGGCGAGATCGCGGCGCGAATCACGACGGACGCCGAGGCGATGACCGACGGGCTGATCCTGTTCATGACGCGGTATCTTACGGCGTACGCCGTATTGTTCTTCGCCGTTTACCACATGACGTCCATTAGCGTGAATCTGCTGGCGATTTTTTTCGTCGCGACGCCGTTCTGGGTCATGTCAAGGCGCGTTATCTCGGAGTTTTCATACGAGTATTTTCGCGAAGAGGGCAAAGCGCGAGGAACGCTCGCGGGCTATTCCGAAGAATCGGCGCGGGGGCTGCGCGTTTCGCTGGCGTTCAATCGCGCGGAAGCGTCGGAGCGCGAGTTTGCGGCGCTCGACGAGACGCTCGGCGGCGCGTCGTTTAAGGGAATGTTCGCGTCGTCGCTCGCGAATCCGGCGATGCGCTTCGTCAACGGCGTGATTTACGCGATCGTCTGCTACTACGGGGCGGCGACGATTATCAGCGGGACGTCGAGCAATCTCAACGCGCCGCTGACGGTCGGGCTCCTCGTCGCGTTTTTGGCGTATATGGAAACGGCGGGCAAGCCCCTTACGGAAATCATGGAGATTAAAATGGAAATGCAACGCGCGACCGTCGGGGTCGAGCGCGTCTTCGAAATCCTCGACGCGCCTTCGGAGAAGCCCGATCCGCCCGACGCCGTCGCGCCGACGGCGTTTGAAGGGCGCGTCGAGTTCGACGACGTTTCCTTCGCGTATACGCCGGAGCGACCGGTGATTCAAGGGTTCAATCTCGACGTCGCGCCGGGCTCGCTCGTGGCGATCGTCGGGCCGACGGGGTGCGGCAAGACGACGCTCGTGAATCTGCTCATGCGGTTCTACGAGATCGATTCCGGCGCGATTCGCGTCGACGGGCTCGAAACGCGCCAGATTGCGCGAGAGGCGCTGCGGCGCGGGTTCGGGATGGTGTTGCAGGAGACGTGGCTTAAGTCGGGAACGATTCGCGAGAATCTCGCGATGGGCGCGGAAGGAATCTCGGACGAAGAACTCTGGCGCGTCGCGCGCGCGTGCCATATCGACGGGTTCATTCGCCGGCTCCCCGCCGGACTCGATACGGTCGTCTCGCAAGAGGGCGACGAGTTTTCGCAAGGGGAGCGCCAGCTCCTGTGCGTCGCGCGCGTCATGGCGCGCAACCCGAACGTCCTGATTCTCGACGAAGCGACCTCGTCGATCGATACTGTTACGGAAATGAAAGTGCAGTCCGCGTTTAACGCGCTCATGAAAGGTCGGACGAGCTTTGTCGTCGCGCACCGGCTCTCGACGATTCGCAACGCCGACGTCATTCTCGCGATGAAAGACGGCGCGATCGTCGAACGCGGGACCCACGACGAACTCCTCGCCAAACGCGGGTTCTACTACGATTTGTATAACAGCCAGTTTCCCGCGCCGGAAGCGGAGTTGACGCGTCGCTTTTAAGTCTTTCATGACGCCGACCTTTTCGAGCGCAACTCGCGGCGGCGGCGACCTCGCCGCCGAGGGTATTCGCCTCAACGCGCGTGATACCCCTTAAGCGCGGACAGGCGAAACTCTAGGTCCGCGCTCGTTGGCGCGGACGTCTGGTTCAATCGGCGTTGAGATTAGAGCGCTGTTCCGTCTTTGTCGGCAAATTTGAAGCCGACGATCCAGTCCCATTCCGTGTGGTCGACGCGCGCAACCATAATATTGCGGCCTTTCTTGAGTTGGACTTGAACCGCCGCCTCTTGTTTCTCCGGGGCGTCGACGTCGAGCTCGCCGAAGAAGACCTGTTTGCCGTTGAGGTAGACGCGTTCGACGACGTGAGTTTTATAGCCTTTGACGCCGAGCTTTAACGTCGCCGCCTGCGCTTCGGCGACGTCGACGTAGCGGACGACGTAGACCCCGGAATACGACTCGTTCCGGCAGTAGCGCGTTATGTCGACGAAGTTGGGATCGTCGTCGGCGAATTGGCTTTTGGCGATTCCCCAAAGCGAAGCCGCCTGGAGACGCGAGTTCCATAGAAGCCCGAGCGGCGGTCTCTTCATGAGGGACTGTTTGGCGAGCTCCGCGCTTTCTTTTTCGAGAATCGTGAGATTGAGGGCGGTTCGCGCGTATTCGACGGGGTCTTTTCCCGAAAGCGCGGCGAAGTCGACGCTCGTGATCGCTTTCTCCTGCGGGAAGTCGTCGAGACTGGAGAACGTCTGTCTCAGGTAGGAAATGTCGGAGACGAAATATTCGGGGGTCTTCTCGATTCGCGCCGTCTTTTCTATTCCGGCGACGCGGAGCGTAATATCGACGGGCAGGTCGGAAAGGGTTCCGTTGAAATGCAGAACGTAACGCCCAGGGGACGAGCGGCGTTCGTCGATTCGATCGAAACGAAGGGCGCCGCAGGAGACGACCTCGATCTTCGGCGCCTTGTCGAGTCCCTCGCGCACAGTCGTCCCGCGAGGGGCGACCTCGGTTCCGTCGGGATACGTCAGCGGTTGATCCGCTTCGATTCCGCGCGTCGAGCACATGACCGTCGCTTGGATTCTTTTATTGGGATTGTCTTTTTCCTTTGAAACGGCTTCCTTCTCGGCGTCCGACATGTCGCGCTCGTAGCGCCAGCTCGTATCCAGAGCCGCCGCCAGTCGTTCCGCGTCCGAATTAAAGACGCGATATTGCGGGGAGAGGAAGACGCCGGGGGACTCGGCGTCGCGGAGCCGCGAGTCGACGCGGGTCTCGTAATATCGCCGGGCGACGCGTTCCCATTCGTCCAGATCGTCCGTAAGAACGTCGGACTTGGAAGCGGCGGGCGGCAGTATGACGCCGGGAGCTGCGAGCCGTTCGGCGGAAAGCGCGTAAAGCGTTTGCGCGGCGCGGTAGGCGTCGTTGAATTTCTTGTCGCCGAGCGCGAGCAGAAACGCCCACGCCGCGATTTGCGAGCCGTATTCGGTCGGACGGAAATCGTCGAAAGAGAGGTCGATCTGGTCGGTCGCGAACCACGCGGATCGTTGCGCGGGCTCGAAAACGACGTTCAGAGGGACGAACTCGGACGACGTTTTCTTCGCGGCGGACTCGAGATAATGGGCGATCAACGCGATCGTTCCGGCGGTCGCGTCGCGGCGATACTCGAAATAGGGCGAGACGAGAACGACGCGCCTGACGCCGGGCGTCCTTTTCTTCAGGTCTTCGACGAGCCCCGCGACGTCGTCGACGAGCGACGCGCCGGCAAGCGTCGGGGAGGCGGGATTCATCGAGACGACGTCGGATTCCTTGAAGGGACTGGCGAACGTCGGCTTGAAGACGTCGTTCCGTCCGAGGCAGATAAAGACGACGTCGGCGCCCTTGTCGAGCTCGTCCTTTATCGCGACGCCTTCGACGTCGGTCGGCGCGTTTTCCTCGTACGATTTCGCGACGAGCGCGCGCCAGTCTTCAAAGGTCGACCGACGAACGCCGAGAGGAACGACTTCGACGTCTTTCTTCTCCTCCGCGAACGTTCGACGCAGCTGGGAGATAAGCCCGAAAGACTCCGTCGCGCCGTCGACGACGACCTCGTCGCCGATCACGACGACGCGCTCCGCGCCGAAAACGCCGCCCGCGCCAACAATCCCCGCCGCGACAAACGCGACGAAACATAGAACGAGTCTAAAAACCTTCATTTGTACCACCCTTATAATTGTCGTTTTGTGTCTTACACGTTCTCGAATCTCGAACTAGACGTCGCTGCCGGGAAATTCGTTCGATAAGAGACGCGGGTTTTGAACGATTTTAACCGCTGAAAAGACAAACAAACCGCTGAAACTGCTTTCATACGTCCGATCGAACGTCTTATCTCTGCTCCATCTGCTCTTTGGCGTTTGCAATTGCTATTGCCAATTTTTCTTCTAAAAGATTTTTGGGCGGCATCTTCGTGAGATACTGTGCAACATGAATGCTACTCTGATCTAGCTCCATTAGCTCAACCGTTTCCTTTGATTTTTCCGAGCAAAGGATTAGCGCGACAGGATCGTCTTCGCCATCCTGCATTTCATTCCTTTTCAGCCAACGGAGATACAACTCGACCTGCCCTTTATACTCCGGTTCGAAGGGACCGAGTTTAAGCTCCACAAGAACAAGTCTGCGCAATGAACGGTGATAGAAAAGAAGATCCATGTAATAGTCCCTGCCGTCGAGGACAAAATGCTTCTGTCTTG
>CAMZHY010000155.1 GCA_947307005.1 uncultured Planctomycetaceae bacterium | reverse complement strand
CGAATCAAACTTACGCGCAATCTCAGGCGCAACCGCAAGTTCAACCTCAGCGCGATCCGGCTTCCGTCGCGTTGAATTACGACCCGAACGCGCCCGCCGCCGCGCCCAGCGTCAATCCTAACGGCGCCGCGTCGACTCCCGACGATTCCAATCCATACGCCGGAGTCGTATACACGCCTCAGACGACGTCCGGCGGCTTTGCGCCCGGAAGCGTTCTCTATTGAGACGCGACTAATCGTCGACTTCCCATAACGTCGGGGGGACTTCTTTTAACGGGAAGCCCCCTCTTTGTTTTTTGTTTTTCGGCTATAATCCAGAGGCGATTTCGAATAGCGCTTCGTTCGTGACGGAGCCGAGCAAAAAACTAATTTGAGGATTGGCGAAATGTCGGACGCCGCTTGGTCTAAGTTGTTGGAAAAAGACGTCGTGTTGCTTGACGGCGGCTGGGGTACGGAATTTCAGAAACGCGGTTTGCAACCGGGCGCGCATCCCGATCTCTGCAACCTTGAAAATCCCGAGCTTGTGAAACAAGTCGCCAAGTCCTACGTCGACGCGGGTTCCGACGTTATTCTGACGAATACGTTCGGTTCGAATCGCTTCGTGCTCGAAAAGCACGGCGTCGCGGATAAAGCGGCGGAAATCAACCGATGCGGCGCGGAACTTTCGTTAGAAGCCGCCGCGACGGCGACGAATCGCGAAGTTGTCGTAATCGCCTCCGTCGGTCCAACGGGCGTTATGCTTATGCTCGGCGAGGTTTCGGAGCAGGAGATTTACGAGAGTTATCTCGAACAGATCGCGGCGCTCAAAGAAGGAGGCGTTCGCGGCGTCGTCGTCGAAACGTCGAGCGACCCGCAAGAGGCGGTTCAGGCGGTCAAAGCGGCGAAGTCGCTTGGGATGATCGCGGTTGTTTCCGCCGTTTTCGATTCCGGTCGTAAAAAAGATCGCACGATGATGGGCGCGACGCCTGAAGCGTACGTTAAGGCGGCGCTTGACGCGGGCGCGGACGCGGTCGGCTCCAACTGCGGACGTGGAATCGAGAGCTTTCACGACGTCTGCGCGCGAATGCGCGAAGCCGCGCCGACGACCCCGATTTGGATGAAAGGCAACGCCGGATTGCCGACGACGGTCGACGGCAAGACGACTTACACTCAGACCCCCGAAGCGTTTGCCGACGGCGCGATGGCGCTTGTTCCCGAGGGCGCGAAATTTATCGGCGGGTGTTGTGGAACGACTCCGGAATTTATCGCTGAACTGCGTCGCCGCATTGACGCGCGCTAACGAATTTTAGTTTTTCCCCCCTAACTTATACCGTTGCATAGGATTACTCCCATGTCGAATTCTGACGTCAACGTCAATCATGAAAATCAGCCGGAAGAGACGTCGTCGCGTTCGCTCCACTTCATTGAACAGATTATCACGAACGACCTCGAGACGGGACGCTTCGGCGGTCGCGTCCATACGCGTTTTCCCCCCGAGCCGAACGGATACCTTCATATCGGACACGCGAAGTCGATCATCCTCAACTCCGGTATGGCGAAAGAGTTCGGCGGTCTCTTCAATTTGCGTTTCGACGACACGAACCCGTCGAAGGAAGAGGTGGAGTACGTCGAATCGATCAAAGAAGACGTTAAATGGCTCGGCGCCGACTGGGAAGACCGACTCTTCTTCGCGTCCGATTACTTCGATCAAATGTACGAATACGCCGTCCAGCTTATTAAGAAGGGGAAGGCGTACGTCTGCGATCTAACCCCCGAACAGATTCGCGAAACGCGCGGAACCCCCGCGATTCCCGGAACTCCCAGTCCGTGGCGCGACCGTTCCGTCGAAGAGAATCTCGACCTCTTTCAGCGCATGCGCGACGGCGAGTTCCCCGAAGGATCCAAGACGCTGCGCGCTAAAATCGACATGGCGTCGCCGAACTTTAACCTTCGCGATCCCGTCATGTACCGCATCGTCGCCGCCTCGCACCATCGTCAGGGGAACAAGTGGCATATTTACCCGATGTACGACTGGGCGCACGGACTGGAGGACTCGATCGAAGGGATTACGCATTCGATCTGCACGCTTGAGTTTGAACAGCACCGTCCCCTTTACGACTGGTTCCTCGATCAGCTTGGCGTCTACCACCCGCAGCAGATTGAATTCGCGCGCCTGAATTTGACGTATACGGTGATGAGCAAGCGCAAGCTTCTCGAACTTGTTAAAAATAATTACGTCGAAGGTTGGGACGATCCCCGAATGCCGACGATTTGCGGTCTGCGTCGCCGAGGTTACACCCCCGAGGCGCTGCGCCTTTTCTGCCAGACGATCGGCGTCGCGAAGTTCAACAGCACGATCGACGCGACCGTCCTTGAAAACAGCGTCCGCGAGGTTCTCAACCGCGACGCGCAGCGTCGAATGGCGGTTCTCGATCCGATCAAGCTCGTAATCGACAACTACCCCGACGATAAAAGAGAGACGCTTGTCGCAATCAATAATCCTGAAAACGAAGCCGACGGAACGCGCGAAGTCCCGTTTTCGAAGACGCTCTACATCGAGCGCGAAGACTTCATGGAGGAGGCGCCGAAGAAATATCGCCGCCTGTCGCCGGGACGCGAGGTTCGACTCCGATACGCGTACTACGTCACGTGTAAGAATTGCGTGAAAGACGCCGACGGAAACGTCGTCGAGGTGCATTGCGATTACAACCCCGAGTCTCGCGGGGGGCAGAGTCCCGACGGGCGCAAAGTTCTTGGAACGATCCACTGGGTCGACGCGAATTCCGCCGTCGACGGGCAGGTTCGTCTTTACGACCGCCTTTTCAACGTTGAGAATCCGGACGATCCGAACAACGTCGGCGATTATAAAGACTATCTCAACCCCGATTCGCTCAAGATTGTCGAGGGCGCCAAATTCGAACCGTCCCTCGCCGACGCGACGATCGACGAACGATACCAATTTGAGCGCGTCGGATACTTCGCGCTCGACAAGACGGCGACCCCGGAGAAGCCCGTTTTTAACCGCGTCGTTTCCTTGCGCGATTCTTGGGCGAAGATTGCGAATGAGTAGTTTTTTCAGACCCGTCGCCGAGTTGTGACGAAATGAAGAAAGCCGAACGTTCTGCGCGAAACGTTCGGCTTTTTTCTTTGCTTACGGCGTATTGAAGGAAATGCCGTCAGTCGAGCGTGACAAAGACGCCTTCGCCCGTCCCGAGATAGAATTCATACCAGCCGTCGGCGTTGGGCGCGATTTCCATTGGGACGCCGCGTTGCCAGACGACGACCTTTTTTGCGTCAAGTTTCATGCGAACGGTCGTCCCGACCGCGTCCTGAAATTCGGTCATGTTGACGAGCGTGAACGCTTTCCGTTTTGAGTCCGTTTTATTCTCAAAGCATCCGATAAGGAGCGGATCTGGACAGTCAATCTCTTGAATCGCGTCGAATTCGCGGTATTCGTTCGAGAACTTCAAATAAGGCGTCTTGTCGGAGCAGTTATGCGAGAATGCGCCGAGATTCTTGTATTGGACGTAGACGTCGGAAAGACGGCGCAATTCTTGGAATACGGCGCGCGCGTCGTACCACGCGGGAGTCTTGCGGCTTTCCGTGTCCACGAGGGACGGAAAGTCCGGATTGTAGCCCGCGTACGTCCAGCATAGGATCGTCTTGCATCCGAAGGAGAGCATCGAATAGCACTGCCAACGGAACTCTTCTTCGTTTGGCGTTCTCTTGCTCTTAATCCATCCGAACGTCTGAATGTAGCACCAGAAATCGCGATCGTATTCCCGCGCGACCGACGCGATTATGTTGATCGATTCGGCGTAATCGGGGTACGTTACTTTTTTACCGTCGATCCAGTTGAAGGGGTAAATGTCGGTGCAAATATAGTCCGTGTCGAATTTTTCACAGAACGAGGCGCAATATTTTCGGAAGAGGTCGGGATCGGGATCGTAGTATTCAATCGCCGCCGCGCCCGCGCCGTATTTAAGTTGCGCGGCGTTCGCGTACATTGGGAGCAAATTCACATACGCGCGTTTGCCCGTCTGCTTTTCGTAGGCGTTGCACAGCGCCGCGAGCTTGTCGTAATCGTCGGAACCGGGCTCGTCGACGACGTAGCAGCCGGTGAAGCTCGGATGATCGCAGTATTCGCGGATTCCGTCGGTCGGGTTGCGGAACGAGCCGTCGTTGACCGTCGCCTCGACTCCGTATTTGTCGCAGAGCGCCAGCAGTTCGTTCGTCGGTTTGGATACGAAAGCGAGAAGGAAATCGAACCCGCAATCCGCGTACGTTTTCATGTATTCTTCGTCGAAGTCGTCCGCGCGGAAGTTGCCCCAGGCGCCGATTCGGAGACGGTCGCGGGTAAAGTATTCGGCGGGGTAGGGGGACGCGACGGAGACTCCGAGAATCGTTCGAACTCCTTCGGCGATGATTTTGGCGGCGTCCTCGCGGGAAAGACCGTTCTTCTGCGCGCTGGCGAACTCTTGTTCAAACCGTTCGATCCTTTCGCCGAGCGTCGCGCTGTTTTTGTAAGGCGCGAGCGCTTCCGAAACGCGCGCCGCGTCCTCTGGAGTCGCCTTGTCCTTAGGACGGAACGCGCCCGACGCGTCGGTCGTCATAAGTTGGCGCGCGAGAACGAAGACGACGTCCTTCGTCGCGTCAGTTTCTCGAATATCCGCCGCGCGAACCTTTACGGGGGAGAGTCTCCATTTTCCCGCCTTTACGACGGAGTACGTCGCAAAGCCCTGCGACGTGACGCTGGACAGCGGCGCGACTTCGTTCCCTGAGGCGACGACGAACGAGACGTCGTCTCCAATCGGTTGGGCGGCGGTTTTTAGCGTTTCGTCCGGATCGAGAACGTAGTCGGTTTCGTCAAAGCCGGGCGCGACGACGCCGCCGGGGAGCCGACAGAGGCACATTGCGTTTGCGAGCGTTGTTTCCAGCGAAAGATCAGGTTCGTCGTTTGCGTCGGCGAGGAACGCTTTGGCGTCGGCTTCCGTTTTGAAGAATCCCACGCGCGAAACGGAGATCGTCGATTCGACGTCGCTAGGATTGGTCGGATCAAGCCGGAACGACGTGATCGCGCCCTTCCAGTTTCCGTGTTTGCATTTCCTCATGTCCATCACGACGTCGCGCCATTCGCCGTCGCCGACGATATCGAAAGGAGAAAAACTCTTGTCGGAGAGATTCGTTAACTCGCCGTCGTTCGTGAAGAAAATTCCGCCGATTTTCTGCTTCGTCGTCGCCTTGTAACGCAGAGCGAAGAAAGGATACTCTGCGGAATCGAACGTTTCCTCCTTGGTCATCCGCACTTTGCACGTGAGGTCGGAACCCGTCGGAATGATGTTAAAGAGTCCAAATTCCGAGACGACGCGTCCCTGACCGACGTCGGTTCGTTGCACGTCGGGACCGTTGTTGAAAATCCATTGCGGTTCGGCGCAGTTTGCGCTCCCTACGGCGAACAGCGCCGCGACGACCGTCGCGCTTAGAAACCGCCCTGCGCGGCGAAAGGAAATATTTGACCTCATAGCTGGCTCTCCTCGTGAAAAAACGACCAAACAATTCGGACGCATCGTCCGCAGCGTCATTTTAACGCCGCTAAATTGAGGTTTCAAGTCGGTTGCGGCGAGTCGCGCTTGCTTGCAACGTCGCGGTCCTTTGATAGAATGGCGGAAAGGCGTTTTGTCGGCGTTCGCGTCTTTGGCGCCGCGACGACTGAACGGAAAACGAAACTACGAAAACCTTGCGGCGACGGACGGGTCGCGGGAGAGAAAAATGTCGGATAAGAAAACGCGCGTTGGAATCGTTATGGGAAGCGACAGCGACTGGGATAAGATTAATGGCGTCGCCAAGGCTCTCGACGAGTTTGGCGTCGGCTACGAGATTCATGTGATGAGCGCGCACCGAACGCCCGACGCGGTTCTCGACTACGCGTCGACCGCGCGCTCGCGAGGACTCGGCGTTATTATCGCCGCCGCCGGGGGCGCGGCGCACCTCGCCGGAGTCGTCGCGTCGCACACGACCCTCCCCGTGATTGGGATTCCCGTCAAGACCGACATGATGGGCGGGCTAGACTCCCTTCTTTCGACCGTCCAGATGCCCGGCGACGTGCCCGTCGCGACCGTTGGAACCGGCTCGGGGGGCGCTCGAAACGCGGGAATTCTCGCCGTCCAGATTCTCGCGACCGCAGATTCCGACCTCGCCGACGCGCTTGTCGCGTTCAAAAAGAAACTCGTCGACAAGATCGCCGCGAAAGACGCCGCGTTTCAAGAGCGTCTGAAGAACGACCAAACTTCTTGATTTCTGAATGTAACGATTTTAACGGTTTTTCTAAACACAGCGATTCTTTTGACCGATACAAGGACTGAACCCCGTTGTTTTTCGACGGGACTCGGCGCGTTTGTAACGTCGAGTTTGATTTCGCCGTATGCGCGATTTGTTTGTTCGGTTCTGTTTGGCAGAAAGATCACGCTATGTTTACGACTTTATTCTCAGCGCCTAAGGCGGAGTCTTCTCCTTCGACGTCCTTCGTCGGCGCCTCCGCCTCGTCGGAAACGGTCTCGCGTCCGCCTCTCCCGGAGGATTCGATCCCTCGGCAGTCCGTCCAGACCGATTTTGAACGCGCGACCGAGGCGCGCAAACGCGTTGATTTTCCCGCTCCGGACGATTCCGTCGAGCGTCGCGAGAGCGTTCTCAACGCGAGAATCGCAGCGTTTGAAGCGGCGGCGCGCCAATTTGCCGGGAACGAGTTTATCCAGCGCGACCGTCTCCGACGCGAAGACGAGGAACGCGTGAAAAGGACGAACGCCGCCTTCGACGAACGTGAAAAAGCGTTGTCGAAGAAGCAGGAGGCGCTTCAGGCGCGCGAACAGAAGCTTGCGGATATCTTCACCGATTTTGAATCTCGCGAGGCGGAGCTTGCGAGTAAGACGGCGGCGCTACAGGCGCGCGAGGAAGATTTTCGCCGAGAAACCGGCTCTCAAAATTATTCCCTCGACCAAAAAGTCGCGTTTCTCAAAGAGCAGGAGAAGCGACTTACGGATATTACGAACGACTTAGAATCTCGCGAGACGCTTGTCGCGGACAAGATTCGGGAAATGGCGGAGCGCGAACAGCGAATTAGTCGCGTTTCGATCGACGCGGAAGTTCGCGAGAACGATTTTCAGCGTCGCGACGCCGCGATTCAAGAACTTCAGCGCAAACTTCGCGCCGAAAGCGATCAGATCGCCGCGCGCAACCGTCAGCTTCAAGAACGCGGTTCCGAACTCGACGCTCGTCAATCGCAACTTGACCTCCGCGAAGCGTCCTTTAAGGCTCGCGAGGATGAACTCGCCTTCAAAGAAAGCGCCCTTTCCGCCCGCGAAGCGAAGGCGTCCCAGTATGAAGCGACGCTAGCCGCCCGCGACAAGGAGCTTGCGCGAAAGTCCGCCGCGATGGACCTCCGCGAGGACGAATACGCGCGTCAGACCGCCGCGTTCCAAACTCAGCGCGACGAGATTTCTCAGCGTTCCGCCGCGCTCAACGTCCGCGAGGCTGAACTCCGTCGCCGTCGCGTCGAAAGCGACGCCGCCGCGATGCGCCTTCTCGAAACGCAGGGACAGCTTGACGAAAAAGAACGGCTCTTCGAGGAACGTTCTCGCAAGGCGCTCGACTCGATTCGTCGCCAGAAGCAACTTCTATCCCAGATGCGAGAGGAACTTGCCCGCGCCGTCTGAACGCGAATCGCGATTGACGTTGTTCGAAATAGAAAGGGGACTTTTCCGAATCGAAGGAAAGGTCCCTTTTGCGTTTTCGTTCGATTATATCTTTAACGTTCGAAAGAACGCCGTCTTTCTTTTCTCGCGTTTGATAAAGAATTCGGCGAGCGCTAAGTCGT